>NZ_JALQDI010000011.1:0-1030 GCF_023631305.1 Caballeronia sp. INML3B | reverse complement strand
CGCGATGCGAAGAAGGGCCTGGCGTCGCTGTGCATCGGCGGCGGCATGGGTGTGGCGCTGGCGGTGGAACGTCTGTAGGTCACTGGCAAGATCGGGAAGGGCCAGCGGGCGGAAAGGAGATCGCCGTCCGCATAACGAAAATGGAGTGAGGAATGACGAAGCGCATAGCGTATGTAACCGGCGGGATGGGCGGCATCGGTACCAGCATTTGCCAGCGTCTGCACAAGGATGGCTTCACGGTCGTCGCGGGCTGCGGCCCGAATTCGCCGCGCCGGGTGAAATGGCTGGAAGACCAGAAGGCGCTTGGCTTCGACTTCATCGCCTCGGAAGGCAACGTCGGCGACTGGGAATCGACCAAGAACGCGTTCGACAAGGTCAAGGCCGAAGTCGGCGAGGTCGATATTCTCGTGAACAATGCGGGCATCACGCGCGACGTCGTGTTCCGCAAGATGACGCATGAAGACTGGACCGCGGTCATCGACACGAACCTCACGAGCCTCTTCAATGTGACGAAGCAGGTCATCGACGGCATGGTCGAGCGCGGCTTCGGCCGCATCATCAACATTTCGTCGGTGAACGGCCAGAAGGGGCAATTCGGCCAGACGAACTACTCGACCGCCAAGGCCGGCATTCACGGTTTCACGATGGCGCTCGCGCAGGAAGTGGCGACCAAGGGCGTGACGGTCAACACGGTGTCGCCGGGCTATATCGGCACGGACATGGTGAAGTCGATTCGCCCTGAAGTGCTGGAGAAGATCGTCGCGACGATTCCGGTGCGGCGTCTCGGCACACCTGACGAAATCGGCTCGATCGTCGCGTGGCTCGCGTCCGACGAATCCGGTTTCGCGACCGGCGCGGACTTCTCGCTGAACGGCGGCTTGCACATGGGCTGACGGGCGGGGGGGGGGGGGGGGGGGGGGGGGGGGGGGGGGGGGGGGCGCCGCCCGCGGGGGGGGGGGTTGTTTTTTTTTAATAATAACGCGCCTGTGTTCGATTTATTTTTAATTACCCCACCACAAAACACCCCCCA
>NZ_JALQDI010000010.1:0-74457 GCF_023631305.1 Caballeronia sp. INML3B | reverse complement strand
CGCGCCGCGCACGCGGCGCGGGGCGGCGGGGGGGGGGGGGGGGGCGCCCCCCCCCCCCCCCCCCGCGCCCCCCCCCCCCCCCGCCACTCGCCGGGGTACATCAACGATGCGGCGAACATGCAGCAGCGCTTTTTTGCGACAACGCAAGACCTGCTTGCTGCCATCGCAGTAAAGTTTTGCGTTTAAAGGCGTTAAATGACCACCACTACTACTACAAAGAAAGCCGCCGAACGACTTATCAAAAAGTATCCGAACCGTCGGCTGTATGACACGGAAACGAGCACCTACATCACGTTGTCGGATGTGAAGCAACTCGTGCTCGATCAGGAAGACTTCAAGGTGCTGGACGCGAAGTCGAACGACGACCTCACGCGCAGCATCCTTTTGCAGATCATTCTGGAGGAAGAGAGCGGCGGCCTGCCGATGTTCTCCTCTGTCATGCTCTCGCAGATCATCCGCTTCTACGGTCACGCGATGCAGGGGATGATGGGCACGTATCTGGAGAAGAACATCCAGGCGTTCATCGACATCCAGCAAAAGTTGACGGAGCAGAGCAAGGGCATCTACGACGGCAACGCGCTCAACCCGGAAGTCTGGTCGCAGTTCATGAACATGCAGGCGCCGATGATGCAGGGCATGATGACGAGCTACATCGAGCAGTCGAAAAACATGTTCGTGCAGATGCAGGAGCAGATGCAGTCGCAGGCGAAATCGATGTTCAACACATTCCCGTTCCCGACGCCCACGCCTTCGTCGACGGAAAAAAAGTAATCCATTTCAAGGGCGCGTTCGGGCGGCGGGTTGACGCCCCCGTCCTGAGCGAGCGCGCGTCGTGCGCTCGTTGCCCGCCGATCGCCCTCGCCGGATCCTGCGCCCACGCCGAGCCGAAATCCCCGCGATAGGTGTACGACCCATGGTGCGCGAGCTTCGACCGGGCATCCACGAAGACCTTTCCGCCCAGAGCGCGCCAGCGGCGGCAGAACGCGTAGACGTCGAAAGATAGCGTCCGGTTTCACGATCGACCATCACGTCGAAGAAGCGATGACAGTAGCCGTGCAGCGCATCCGGTCTGTATTGCAGTTCAGGCATGCGCGCGATCATCGTCTCGAATACCGCGCGGCGGATGCGCATGAAGCCCGTGGGCGCTTCGACCACTTTCATGAAGCCGTCGCTGTCGATCGGCACGCGCGCGCCCTCGTGCGAATTGACCGGATAACGCAGCGCGCGTCAGAAGCTGCTCTCGCGCGAGGCCGGCGGGAGCGCGAAGGAAATGCGCGACGGCTTCGTTGCGCGCGCGGGTCACGAGACTTTCACCGGAGCGGAGGCGCACCGAGCCTTGCACGCCGAGGCGCCACAGCGCGTTGGTCAGGGTGAGCATGCCGGTGGGACAGAGCGGCGTCGGATGCGCGGAATCGGCCTCCCCGACACTCCGGGGTAAAATATTGGATTGGCCTCGTGCGCTCCCACAAGACACTCTTCCCGTGAAAAATTCTTTAGATTCAACTGCCCGGACGACTCCCGCGCCGAAGATCGGCATGGTTTCGCTCGGCTGCCCGAAAGCACTTGTAGATTCCGAGCAGATCATGACTCAGCTGCGCGCCGAAGGTTACGAAATCTCCGGCACCTATGACGGCGCGGATCTCGTCGTCGTCAACACTTGCGGCTTCATCGACGAAGCCGTGCAGGAAAGCCTCGACGCCATCGGCGAGGCATTGAACGAGAACGGCAAGGTCATCGTGACCGGCTGCCTCGGCGCGAAAAAGAGCGCAAGCGGCTCAGGTCTGATCGAGGAAGTGCATCCAAAAGTGCTCGCCGTCACCGGTCCGCACGCGACCAACGAAGTGATGAACGCCGTGCACGCGCACCTGCCGAAACCGCACGACCCGTTCACCGATCTCGTGCCGCCCGCCGGCATCAAGCTCACGCCGCGCCACTACGCGTACCTGAAGATTTCGGAAGGCTGCAATCATCGTTGCACGTTTTGCATCATTCCGTCGATGCGCGGCGATCTCGTGTCGCGCCCCGTCGCGGAAGTCATGCTCGAAGCCGAAAATCTCTTCAAGTCCGGCGTCAAGGAGCTGCTCGTCATTTCGCAGGACACGAGCGCATACGGTGTCGACGTGAAGTACCGCACGGGTTTCTGGAACGGCAAGCCGCTCAAGACACGCATGACCGACCTCGTCGGCGCGCTCGGCGAACTGGCCGCGCAATACGGCGCATGGGTGCGGCTGCACTATGTCTATCCGTATCCGAGCGTCGATGACGTGATCCCGATGATGGCCGAAGGCCCGCTGCGCGGCCACGTGCTGCCGTATCTCGACGTGCCGTTCCAGCACGCGCATCCCGAGGTGCTGAAACGCATGAAGCGTCCGGCGAACGCCGAGAAGGTGCTCGAGCGCGTCAGGACGTGGCGTGAAATCTGTCCCGACCTGACCATTCGCAGCACGTTCATCGCGGGCTTTCCGGGCGAGACGGAAGAGCAGTTCCAGACGCTGCTGGACTTCCTCGAGGAAGCGGATCTGGATCGCGTCGGCTGCTTCGCGTATTCGCCGGTCGAAGGCGCCACCGCGAACGAACTCGACGGCGCGCTGCCCGACGAAGTGCGCGAGGAACGCCGCGCGCGCTTCATGGAGCTGGCCGAAGAGCTTTCGGCGAAGCGCATGAAGAAGAAGGTCGGCAAGACGCTGAAGGTGCTCGTCGACGAAGTGGGCACGGACGGCGGCATCGGCCGCACGGCGGCGGATGCGCCGGAAATCGACGGCGTCGTCTACATCGCGCCGGCGACGAAGGCATCGAAGCGCTACAAGGCCGGCGACTTCGTGTCGGTGAAGATCACCGGCGCCGATGGCCACGATCTCTGGGGCGAGGTGTAACCCATGCCGCAAACGCCGCACATTCTCGCGCTCGGCGAGGCGATGATCGAGTTCAATCAGTCGACGCGCGACCGGCCGGAGTATCTGCAAGGCTTCGGTGGCGACGTCTCGAATTTCCTCATCGCTGCGTCGCGCCAGGGCGCGGCGACGGGCTTCGCGTCGGCGGTCGGCAACGATCACTTCGGGCAATTGCTGCTCGATCTGTGGCGTGCCGAAAACGTCGGTACATCGACGGTTCGCGTGGACCACGATGCGCCCACGGGCGTTTATTTCGTGTCGCACGGCGAGAACGGGCACCGCTTCGACTATCTGCGCGCGGGCTCGGCGGCGAGCCGCTATGCGCCGGCGCATCTGCCGCTCGACGCGATCGCGGCGGCGAAGGTCGTGCACCTGTCGGGCATCAGCCTCGCGATCGGCGTATCGGCGTGCGACGCCGCGCTGGCTGCGATCGATCACGCGCGCACGCACGGCGTGAAGGTCAGCTTCGATACGAACCTGCGCCTGAAGCTGTGGCCGCTCGCACGCGCACGCGCGGTGATGCTCGAAGCGATCCGCTCGACCGATATCTGCCTGCCGAGCTGGGACGACGTCACCTTGCTCACGGGCCACGAAGACAAGGACGCGATCATCGACGCGCTGCTGAATATGGGCCCGAAGGTCGTCGCGCTGAAACTCGGCAAGGAAGGCGCGTATATCGCGACACCCGATGAGCGGCGCGTCGTACCGGGCCGCGTCGTGAAGGCGGTCGATGCGACCGGTGCGGGCGATTGCTTCGGCGGCGCGTTCATCGCGCGCATCGTCGCGGGCGACGATCCCTTCGCGGCGGCGCGCTATGCGAACGTCGCGGCGGCTTTATCGACGCAAGGCTTCGGCGCGGTCGCACCGATCCCGGACAGGGCCACGGTCGAGCGCGCGCTCGGCGAATGACGAATCCATGACCTGTTGAACACAACCAAGCGGAGACGGCAACATGCAACGTGAAGTAGTGGTGGTAAGCGGCGTGCGCACGGCAATCGGCGATTTCGGCGGCTCGCTTAAGGATTTCTCCCCGACCGATCTCGGCGCGCGCGTCGTGCGCGAGGCGCTTTCGCGTGCACATGTCGCGGGCGACGAAGTCGGCCATGTGGTGTTCGGCAATGTCGTTCATACCGAGCCGCGCGACATGTATCTCGCACGCGTCGCGGCGATCGATGGCGGCGTCAGCCAGCACGCGCCCGCGCTCACGGTGAACCGGCTGTGCGGCTCGGGCCTGCAGGCGATCGTGTCGGCGGCGCAGTCGATTCTTCTCGGCGATGCGGATGTCGCGATCGGCGGCGGCGCGGAAAACATGAGCCGCGCGGCCTACATCATGCCCGCCGCGCGCTTCGGCCAGCGCATGGGAGACACGCGCATCGTCGACATGATGGTCGGCGCGCTGAACGATCCGTTCGACAAGATCCACATGGGCGTGACCGCCGAGAACGTCGCGCAGAAGTTCGGCATCACGCGCGAGATGCAGGATGCGCTCGCGCTCGAATCGCATCGTCGCGCGGCGAAGGCGACCGAAGCCGGCTACTTCAAGGAACAGATCCTGCCGATCACGCTCGCGTCGAAGAAGGGCGACACCGTGTTCGACCGCGACGAGCACGTGCGCATGAACGCGAGCGCCGAAGACTTCGCCAAGCTCAAGCCGGTCTTCGCGAAGGAGAACGGCACGGTGACGGCGGGCAACGCGTCGGGCATCAACGACGCGGCGGCGGCCGTCGTGCTGATGGAGCGCGGCGTCGCGGAAAAGCGCGGCGCGAAGCCGCTCGCCCGCCTCGTCGCCTACGCGCATGCGGGCGTCGATCCGAAGATCATGGGCATCGGCCCGGTGCCGGCGACGCAGAAGGTACTGGAACGCGCGGGCCTGTCCGTGAACGATCTCGACGTCATCGAAGCGAACGAAGCGTTTGCCGCGCAGGCGTGCGCCGTGTCGCAGGAACTGAAGCTCGATCCCGCGAAGGTCAATCCGAACGGCTCGGGCATTTCGCTCGGGCATCCGATCGGCGCGACCGGCGCGCTCATCACCGTGAAGGCGCTGTACGAGCTGCAGCGCATCGGCGGGCGTTACGCGCTCGTGACGATGTGCATCGGCGGCGGGCAGGGCATCGCGGCGATTTTCGAGCGCATTTGAAGGACCGAAGGATGATGCAAAGCATGAAGGGGCCGCGCCTGCTCGCGGCCTTTGCGATCTCGACCGCGCTCTTCGCGCTGACGGGCTGCAATTCGCCGATGCCGCCCGGTTCGTCCGGCGCGTCGGGCGTTCTGCCGCCCGATCAGCGCGAACCGGCGGGCGCGGACGCGCACGGCGCGCAGGCCGCCATCAAGGAGCTTGCGCTGCCGCCCCGCAAGCCCCTCACGCCGAATCCGGAATACGCGCGTTTTCCGCGCTATGTCGGCACGCTCGGCGACAGGCAGATCGAGATGAAGCTCGGCGCGAAAACCGACGAGCCGTCCGGCGTGCACGGCGAGTACAAGTTCGCCGGCAGTCCGAACGTGGTTCTGGTCGCGGGCGATCGCGACGGCGACACGCTCGAGATCGAGGAATCGAACGACGGCACGCATATCACGGGCAACTGGGTCGGCAAGTTCGCGGCGGACGGCAGCGTGTCGGGCGAACGCATGGACCCGGACGATTCGAACGCGCAGCCGTTCGATCTGCGCCCGGCGGTAGCCGGCCAAACCTTGCCGCCGATGAACGCGGGCAAGGCGCCGCCCGCGCCGTCGCTGGAACCAGCGCCCCCTCTGCCGCCGAAGAATGCCGTGGGCGGCACGAGCAACGTCATCATCGGCGAATAGCGCGTCTTGTCTTCACGCCGCCGGGCGTTTCCGGCGGCGGCTTTTCTTTACTTCGCTTCACACAGCCCTCATGACCGATTCCAGCAACAACGCCCCCGACCGCGACCTGCAGACGCGCATCGTGCAGCCCGAGGACCGCATCACGCCCGGCTTCGAGTCGTTTTCGGTGCCGGTCGCGCGCGCGTCGACGGTGGTCTTCCCCGATCTCGCGACGATGCGCTCGCTCGTCTGGAGCGACGATTCCAGATGGCGCTACGGCCTGCACGGCACGCCGACGACCATCGCGCTCGCGCAGCGTCTCGCCGCGATCGAAGGCGGCGAATACGCGCTCCTGCAGCCGTCGGGGCTCGCGGCGATCTCCAACGTCTACTTCGGCCTGATGAAGGCGGGCGATCACGTGCTCGTGCCCGACAACGCCTATTCGCCGAACCGCGATCACGCCGACTGGCTCGTCGCGGACTTCGGGCTCGAAGTGACGTACTACGATCCGATGACCGGCGCGGGCATCGCCGATGCGATCCGTCCGAACACGAAGCTGATCTGGCTCGAAGCGCCCGGCTCGGTGACGATGGAAGTGCAGGACGTGCCGGCGATCGTCGCCGTCGCGCGCGCGAAAGGCATCGTCACGGCGATCGACAACACGTATTCCGCGGGCCTTGCGTTCAAGCCGTTCGAGCATGGCGTCGACATCTCCGTGCAGGCGCTGACGAAGTATCAATCGGGTGGCAGCGACATCCTGATGGGCGCGACCATCACGCGCAATCCGGAATTGCACAAGAAGCTCAAGCGCGCGCGCATGAGAATGGGCATCGGCGTATCGGCGGACGATGCATCGCTCGTGCTGCGCAGCCTGCCGTCAATGAAGGCGCGTTACGAAGCGCACGACCGCACGGCGTTTGCGCTCGCGCAATGGCTGAAGACGCGGCCTGAAGTGACGGCGGTGCTGCATCCGGCGCTGGAGGATTGTCCGGGTCACGCGTTCTACGAGCGTGACTTCAAGGGCGGCGCGGGCGGCCTGTTCTCGATCGTGTTCGATGGCCGTTACACCGCGGCACAAGTCGATGCATTCGTCGAAGCGCTCGACCTGTTCTCGATCGGCTGGAGTTGGGGCGGCGCGCACAGCCTTGCGATGCCCTACAACGTTTCTTCGATGCGCACTGCGTCGCAATGGCCGCATGAGGGGGTGCTGGTGCGCTTCTATGTGGGCCTGGAAGCGGAAGCGGACTTGCGCGGGGATCTGGAAGCTGCGCTTGTCAAGGCGTTCGCCTGAAGCGTATTGGGTAACTTTCGGTGGGTGGTTTCGCCGGATCCCGTTTTCTTTGTGGTTTATTAGCGCTGCCCCTATGCGGGGCGGCAGTCACTTTCTTTGCAGCTGCAAAGAAAGTAACCAAAGAAAGCAGCTCGAGACGCCCGCGGTCACACGCAGTTTGGCCATGCTTGCCAGCCGATCGTGGGCTGCCTAAGTGTCGCCCTCAAAGGTTTGACCGGGCTTGGCTCGCGCACGGTCTGTCACCGCGCGTCGCACAGCGGAGCGGTTCAGCACCAAATGGCTCCGGCCCGCTTCGCGGCCGACCGGTCAATCGGGTCTGCCCGAACTTTCGTTACTAACGCCTCCATCTCACTGCAAGTGCAGACCGATGTTGTCCCTTGCAGACCCGTCGGCAGCGCGTAGCGCTGTGCCGGAGCTATTTGGTGCTGAACCAGCGCAGTTGAACGACTAGCTTGTCAGACCGTGCGCGATCCACGCCCGATGGGGCCTATGAGGGCACTCGCTACTGAGCCCACGATCGGCTGGCAAGCATGGCCAAAACTGCGTGTGACCGCGGGCCTAGCAAGCTGCTTTCTTTGGTTACTTTCTTTGCAGCAGCAAAGAAAGTGACTGCCGCCCCGCACAGGGGCAACGCTAATAAACCAAAAAGAAAACGGGATCCGGCGATGCCTGAGTGAACGGCAATACCCCCCACGCGCCGTTTCCAAACCGTTCAGAACAGCCGCAACAATCCGTCGAGCCCGACAAAGTTAAACGCGACGCTCGCCGACTGCCGCACGACCGGCTTCGCACGGAACGCCACCGACAAGCCGGCTTCGGCCATCATCTTCAGATCGTTCGAGCCGTCGCCCATCGCAATGGCGCGCTTCGGATCAATGCCGATCTTCGCGCAAGTCTCGATCAGCGAGCGCGCCTTCACATCCGCATTCACGATGTCGCCGACGACCTTGCCGGTCAGCTTGCCATCGACGATCTCGAGCGTGTTCGCTCGCGTGTAATCGAGGCCGAGGCGCGCCTTTAGCCGCTCGGTGAAGAACGTGAACCCGCCCGACACGAGCAGCGTCTTCAAGCCGGCGGCCCGCGCGCCTTCGAGCATCCGTTCCGCGCCCGGCGAAAGCGCGAGGCGTTCTTCGTAGACACGTTCCAGCGCGCTCGCGTCGAGGCCCTTCAGCAGCGCGACACGCCGCGTGAGGCTTTCGTTGAAATCCTTGATCTCGCCGCGCATCGACGCTTCCGTGATCGCCGCGACCTCGGCCTTCAGCCCGCAGAAATCGGCGATCTCGTCGATGCATTCGATCGTGATGAGCGTCGAGTCCATGTCCATCGCGACGAGGCCGAAATCCGCGAGTTTCGCGTTCGGTTCGACGTAAGCGTAGTCCAGTCCATGCGCGCCGCAGTAGGCGTCGATATCGGGGCGCTGAAGCGGATCGGCGTCGATCAGGCGCAGCAGCGTGTCGTCCACGCGTCGAGTCTCTTGCGAGCCCGCGAGCGCAGCGAGCGGCCGCAAATGTGAATCGGAGATCGGGGCGGGGCTTTGAATGACGAGATTCATCGGGATGCAAGCGAACGAAGGCAAGAAACCGCCATTGTAAAGAACCTTCAGCGCTGCACGCGCGCCGGATCGACGTCCCAGTAAGGCGGCTCGCCGAACTGCGCCGCCAGGAAGTCGATGAACGCGAGCGTCTTCGGCGGCACGAACGCGCGGCTCGGATACACGGCCCAGATCGCGACGGTCTGCGCGAGCGGATAGTCATCGAGCACGGTGACGAGTTCGCCGCTCGCGAGCAGGGGCGCGACGCTCCACGTCGATTTGAGCCCGATGCCGATACCCGCCGCGAGCGCATCGCGGATCACTTCGCCGTTATCCGTCACGAGCCGCCCCGACACGCGCACGTCGATCACGCCGGTCGGCGTCACGAAACTCCAGTCGCGCTGATCGGCGAGTATCACGCATTCGTGCCCGGCGAGATCGGCCGGATGACGCGGCGTGCCGTGCGCGGCGAGATACGCGGGCGACGCGCACAGCACGCGCCGGTTGCTCGCGAGCTTCCGGGCGACGAGCGTCGAATCCTTCAGCGCACCGATGCGGATCGCGAGGTCGATGCCTTCGTCGACGAGATCGACGATCTGGTCGGTCATGCGCAACTCGACCGTCACGCCGGGATACGCGCGCAGAAACGCGGGAATGAGCGGCGAGATGTGTTGGCGACCGAGCGACGAGGGCATCGTCACGCGCAGGCGGCCGTGCGGATGCGCCCGTGCGCGCCCGACCGACGCGCGCGCGGCCTCGGCGGCGTCGAGCAGCTCGCGCGCGTGCGCCGCGAAGATTTCGCCTTCCTGCGTGACGGAAACGCGCCGCGTCGTGCGATGCAAAAGCCGCGTGCCGAGCATGCGCTCCAGCCCCGCGATGCGCGCGCTCGCCACCGCGGGCGATAAGCCGAATTCACGCGCCGCCGACGACAGATTCGCGAGCGCCGCCGCACGCATGAACAGGCCGACATCGAGCAGATCGAGCCGTTCGCGGTGTGTGCCGTCCGTCAAAGGATCGCTCGCCATTCGATGGATTTCCCGAAAAATGTTTCATGGATTATGACCGTTTTACAGAGAGCGATCGGGCGTATGATCAATTCAACATCCACTTCACGGAGCACGAACATGAAAGCCATCGGCCTCACGCGTTACCTTCCGATTTCCGATTCCGAATCGCTCGTCGACATCGAGCTCGACAAGCCCACGCCGACGGGCCGCGACCTGCTCGTGAAAATCGAGGCGATCGCCGTCAATCCCGTCGACACGAAAGTGCGCGCGCCGAAGGACAAGGTCGAAGTAGCGCCGCGCGTGCTCGGCTGGGACGCGGCGGGCGTCGTGGAGGCGGTCGGGCCCGAGGTCACGCTGTTCAAACCCGGTGACCCGGTCTACTACGCGGGGGACATCACGCGGCAGGGCGCGAACAGCGAGTTCCATCTGATCGACGAGCGTATCGTCGGCGCGAAGCCGAAGTCGCTCGATTTCACCTGCGCCGCCGCGCTGCCGCTCACGACCATCACCGCGTGGGAAGCGCTCTTCGAGCGGCTGCGCGTGTCGGCGGAAGGCAAGGATGCGGGCAAGTCGGTGCTGATCATCGGCGGGGCGGGCGGCGTTGGCTCGATCGGCATCCAGCTCGCCAAGCGCGTCGCGAAGCTTCAGGTGATCGCCACGGCCTCGCGGCCCGAATCGGCGAAATGGGCGGAGGATCTCGGCGCGGATTACATCGTCAATCACTTCGGGGACATTCCGAAGCAAATGAAGGACATCGGCTTCCCGCAAGTGGATTACGTGCTGATCTTCAACGACACCGACAAGCATTTCCCCGCGGCCGCCGAAGTCATCAAGCCGCAAGGCGGCATCGCGACCATCGTCGAGAACGCGAAGCCGGTGCCGGTCGAATTGCTGAAATCGAAGAGCGCGGCGTTTCATTGGGAGTTCATGTTTACGCGCGCGATGTTCAAGACGCCCGACATGATCGAGCAGCACAAACTGCTTTCCGAAGTGGCGCGGCTGATCGACGCAGGCACGATCCGCACGACCGTCGGCCGCGATCTCGGCAAGATCAATGCGGCGAATTTACGCGAGGCGCATCGGCTGCTCGAAGAAGGGCGCACGGTCGGCAAGCTCGTGCTGACCGGCTTCTGAGCGCGCATTGACGAACGTCATCGACCTCTCTGCGCACGCGGGTTTTCCACTAGGATGAGCCGGGATGCAGGGCGCTAGACTGAAACCGCCCGCAGTACGCCGGCGCCGCGCGGCGCCGGCCTTCCTTAGCGCTCGTTACGGAGGTGGCGACATGAGTCGTCGTTTGATCGTTCGTCGCATCGTTTCCGTCGCTGCGCTCGCAATGTTCGCAGCGACAGCCCACGCAACGCCAGGCATCAAGGTTCTCTCCGAAGCGCCCAATGACGGCCCCATCAGGTACACGGTGAAGATGGCGTCGAAGAGTTTCGGCAACGAGCAGGAAACGCGTACCATCCGCTCCGGCCAGACCGACGACTTCACCTGGCAGGGCACGGCACCGGGCGGCGCGCAGGCCGTGCCGGATGACTGCCCGCAGGCGGCGTCGGTGCCGAAGAGCGCAAACGGCCAGGCGGTGCGGCAGGTGCAGATCCGCTTCGCGCCGGTCGTCGCCGACAACGGTTCTGCGAATGTGCAGATCAGCTTTCGCGCCTACGCGCCGAAGGGCACGAGCAAGGTGACCGTGGGCGGTAAAACTCTGCAATGCCCGGTCGACAATCGTTTCAGCCAGATCGTGCGTTTCTCGATGCCGACGTCCACGGGCTCGAAGAAAACCGTCACGCTCGACGACGGCACGCAGTTGACCGTCACCGCGAGCCGTAAATAACCGTCATCGTCATGACGTGCCGATTTCGATCGGCCTATTTAGTAAGTTAGCTTGCAACTAACGGTCTTTATCTCCTCCGCCTCCGAATTCCCCGCGTTCGGTCACCCTCAGTAAAGCCTACAGATCGGTGAGTCGAATCGTTTCGCGGTAAACCTGATTGTCCATGCGCTGCGCACGTCCGGGCTTGCGCGCCTTCTGGCACGCTTCGTGCGAATCTCGTCGATACCGCGCGAATGGCGGTGCGAAAACGCCTCGGCGCGAGCGCCCGGGCGAACCCATCGACTCGACCCGACAGCGAAGGTGCCGTGATGCCGCACATGATCTGGAAAGGCGCGATCAGCTTCGGGCTGGTCCACGTCCCCGTACAACTCTATCCGGCGACGCAGTCGGAGAAGGTCGGCTTCAACCTCCTCGACAAGCGCTCGATGGATCCGATCGGCTACAAGCAGATCAACAAGAACACGGGCAAGGAAGTCACGCGCGATGACATCGTGCGCGGCTTCGAGTACGAGAAGGGAAAGTATGTCGTGATGACCGACGCCGAAATCCGCGCGGCCAATCCCGAATCGACGCAGACGGTCGACATCCTCGCCTTCGTCGATGCGCCCGAAATCTCCTTTCTGTCGCTCGATACGCCTTACTATCTCGCGCCCGATCGCAAGGGCGAAAAGGTCTACGCGCTCTTGCGCGACGCACTGAAGGACACCGGCAAGGTCGGCATCGCGAGCGTCGTGCTGCATAACAAGCAGCATCTCGCGGCGTTGATCCCCGTCGGTCCCGCGCTCGCGCTCAATACGCTGCGCTGGGGCGACGAAGTGCGCGACTTCAGCCAGTTCAAGTTCCCCGACGAAGACACGAAGAAGGCCGGCGTCACGCCGAAGGAACTGGAGATGGCAAAACGCCTCATCGACGACATGAGCGACTCATGGGATCCAGCGAAGTATCACGACACCTTCAAGGACGACATCATGGCGCTCGTCGACAAGAAGGTGAAGGAAGGCAAGATCGCCGAAGTGATGAAGATCGAAGAGGGCGGCGAAGAAAAAGCGTCCGCCGAGATTCTGGATCTGTCGGAGTTGCTCAAGCGCAGTCTGAAGAAAGGCGGCGCGCCCAAACGCGGCGCCAAGGCCGCGCAATCCGATGACGAAACCGGTGACGACGCCGGCGACGAATCCAGTGAAGAAAAGGCGCGCCCGGCACGCAAGACGACGCGTCGCAAGCGCGCGTGAGCGCCGGAGTCACGCATAGGTCACGCATAGACGACGATGGCTGACAAACTCGATACCTATCAGCGCAAGCGCAGCTTCGACAAGACGCCTGAGCCGTCCGGCGCCGCGAAACGCAGTGCGCGCGCGAAGCAATCCGCGGATCAGGCGCTGTCGTTCGTGATTCAGGAACACGACGCCCGCCGTCTTCATTACGACTTCCGTCTCGAGCTCGACGGCACGCTCAAATCGTGGGCGGTGCCCAAAGGGCCGAGCCTCGATCCATCGGTCAAGCGGCTCGCGGTGCATGTCGAAGATCATCCGCTCGACTACGGCTCCTTCGAAGGCGACATTCCCGAGGGCAACTACGGCGCAGGCAGCGTCATCGTATGGGATCGCGGCACGTGGGCGCCGCAGTCGGGCAGCATCGAGGAAGCCGCGCGCGAGTACGAGAAAGGCAAGCTCAAGTTCATCCTCGACGGCGAGAAGCTGCACGGCGGCTGGACGCTCGTGAAGAGTCACATGCGCGGCAGCGGCGACAAGGAGCAGTGGCTGCTCATCAAGGAACGGGACGACGAAGCGCGTCCCGAAGCCGAATACGACATCCTGCTGAAGAAGCCAGGCAGTGTGATGTCGGCATCGCTCGGCGCGCGCGACAAGAGCGGTGCCATTCGCGAGCGCACCGAACGCAAGGCCGCCGCGAAGAAAGCGCCGGCACGAAAAACGATCAGCAAGGAAGCGAACGGACACGCGCATCCGGATATCGTCGCGAATCGCAGCGACGAGTCGTTGCGCACGTTGTCGCACGAACCCGCGATCGAAGGCGCAGTCAAGGCGAAGCTGCCCGCGACTTTCAAGCCGCAGCTCGCGACGCTCGTCGATGCCGCGCCTCCCGGCGATGATTGGGCATACGAAATAAAGTTCGACGGCTATCGCATACTCGCGCGCGTTGAAACGATCAAGGGCAAGCGCGAGATCCAGATCTTCACGCGCAACGGCAACGACTGGACCGCGAAGTTTTCGAAGCAGGTGAAGGCGCTCGACAGGCTCGATATCGAAAGCGGCTGGCTCGACGGTGAAGCCGTGGTGCTCGACGATCGCGGCCTGCCCGATTTTCAGGCGCTGCAAAACGCGTTCGACGTGGGACGCCCGCAGGACATCGTCGTGTATTTCTTCGACGTGCCATATCTGAACGGCTACGACCTGCGCAACGTGCCGATCGTGCAGCGCCGCGCGATTTTGAAGGCGCTCATCGAGCCTGTCGACGATCCTGTTTTGCGCTATTCGCGGGACTTCGCCTTTCACGCCGACGATCTCCTCAAGAGCGCATGCGACATGGCGCTCGAAGGGATCATCGGCAAGCGTATCGACAGCACGTATGTCTCGGGGCGAAGCGCGTCGTGGATCAAGCTCAAGTGCCGTCGCCGGCAGGAGTTCGTCATCGGCGGCTACTCGGAACCCTCGGGCAGCCGCGGGCAGTTCGGCGCGCTCCTGCTCGGCGTCTACGACACGCACGGCAAGCTGCAATACGCGGGGCGCGTGGGAAGCGGCTTCGATCACGCGACGCTCGTCGCAGTGAAGAAGGAACTCGACAAGCGCGAAGTGAAGCGCATGCCGTTCGCGAGCGAGCCGCAGGAACGCAGCCGCACGCCTGTGCATTGGGTGAAGCCCGAGCTCGTAGCCGAATGCAATTTCGCGGAATGGACCAAGGAGCGTATCGTGCGACAAGCCTCGTTCGTCAGCCTGCGGGACGATAAGCCCGCGCGTCAGATCGTGAAGGAAGAGCCGGCATCGGCGAAGAAGGTGGCATCGAAGACGGCCGCTAAGAAGACACCTGTAAAGAAGACGCCTGCAGAGAAGACCGTGACGAAGGCCAGGACGAGTTCGGCCGAAATCGAAGGCGTGAAGATCAGCCATCCGGATCGCGTAATCGACAAATCGACCGGCTTGCGCAAGATCGATGTCGTCGAGTACTACGCGTCGGTCGCCGACTGGATGCTGCCGCATCTGAAGGACCGGCCGGTGTCCCTCGTGCGGGCGCCGGAGGATATCGGCGGCGAGCTGTTCTTTCAGAAGCACAGCGCGAAGCTCGCGATTCCGCATATCACCCAGCATCCCGATATCGATCCGGGGCATCCGCCGCTGCTGACGATCGAATCGTCGCAGGCGCTCGTCGGCACCGCGCAGATGGGCACGATCGAGCTGCATACATGGAACGCGGTGGCATCGAACATCGAGAAGCCGGATCGCATGGTGTTCGATCTCGATCCGGGCGAAGGCGTCGGGTGGGAACGCATGGTCGAGGCCGCGAAGCTGACGAAGGATCTGCTCGCCGAACTCGGCCTCACGTCGTTCTGCAAGACGAGCGGCGGCAAGGGCTTTCATGTGGTCGTGCCGCTCGCGAAGCAGGCGGGCTGGGACGAGATGAAGGCGTTCTCACAGGCGGTCGCGCAGCATATGGCGAGCACGCTGCCCAAGCTCTTCTCCGCGAAGATGGGCATGCAGAACCGCAAGGGCAAGATCTTCATCGACTATCTGCGCAACAACCGCGGGTCGAGCACGGTCGCGGCGTTTTCGCTGCGCGCGCGGCCGGGGCTCGGCGCGTCGATGCCGCTTTCGTGGGATGAACTCGACGACGTGAAGAGCGGCGATCAATGGAGCATCGGCAACGTGCGCGAGCGGCTCGATACGTTGCAGGGCGATCCTTGGGCGGGCTACGACAAGGCGCGTCAAAGAATCACGGCCGAGATGAAGAAGCGGCTCGGCATGGACGGCTCGCGCAAGTGAGCGTCCACACAGGGAGACGATGATGAAGCAGACGAACATCACGCCGGCGAGCGCGCCCGAACGCGGACGCGAGATGGCGAGCAAGGACCGCGAGACACAGGCGCATGACGATGCGTCGAAGGCGCCGCTGCCTCACGAGACGGATCAGAACGTCGAATCGCAGCATGAGGATCAAGCGCGCGACGTCGGCACGCAGGCCCACGAAGACATCGAACGCGGCCTCGTCGATACGGATCGACGAGGCGGCGGCGACTATCAGCGAGACACGCAGCGCGACGATCTTGCGAACGTCAACACCGACGAAAGGCGCTCGCGCGAGCCATGAACCGAACGGTGAAAGCCTTGGCGAATGGCACCGCGCAAGCCGCTTGCGTAGAATGAACCGTTGAACATGAACAGGTTTGGAAGGCAACGTTTGCGGCGTTTTTTCTACCGATGCGCCCGATCCAGGTCCGCGCAAAACCGGTAAGCCCTTCCGATGTCTGCACTCCTTTGCCCGCTTTACGGACCGAAGCCAACATAACGGAACATGCCCCTCGAACTTCTGTCCCGTCTGAAGAACGAAACCGCCGCGTGCCATGCGCGGCTCGAGAATGCACTCGACCTCATGCGGGACGACCTGCGTCGCGACGAGTACATTGCGCTGCTCGAACGATTCTATGGCTACGTCACGCCTTGGGAAGATGCGGTAGCCGCGTGCATGCCGGCATCGCTCTCCGACTTTTTCAATGCGCGCCGCAAGGCGGCGCTACTTGCCGCCGACCTCGCCGCGCTGACAGGCGAGACACAGTACGTCGCTTGCGTGCAGCAGGCCGATGCACACGATGATCTGCCGCGCATGCGCAACATCGGCGATGCGTTCGGCTCGATGTACGTGATGGAAGGCAGCACGCTCGGCGGGCGTTTCATCGCGCCTCATGTCGCCGAGCGTCTCGATCTCGCGCCGGGACGTGGCAATGCCTATTTCGACGGCTATGGCCCGCGCACGGGCAGCATGTGGAAGGCGTTTCGCGAGACCGCCGCGGCAAGCGTGCCCGAACGCCATTACGACGATGCGGTGAAAGCCGCCATCGCCACCTTCGACAGCCTGCACGCGTGGCTGTGCCCCGAAACGGCCGATGTCGGGCGTTTGCAGCCAGCGCCCGGAGCTGTCTGATGAGCGCCGCAAGCGAGCCGCCCATCGGCGCAGGGGCTTTGCACGACGCATCGAAGGGACCGCCCGATGCCGAAGCACGCCGGCGCACGCTCAGTTCGGGCGTCGCGAGCAAGGACTGCGATGCCGAGCCGATCCACATTCCCGGCGGCATCCAGCCGCACGGCTTTCTGCTCGTGCTCGGCGACGACCTGCGCATCGTGCAGGTAAGCGAAAACCTTGCATCGCTGACAGGCGCGCACGTCGACGCATTGCTCGGCGAGCCGCTCGATGCCGTGATCGGCGCGGCGGGTGCGCAACGTATCGCGCAGGCGGCGGCCACCTCTGTGCTCGAGGACGCGCCGCTATATATCGGCCCGATCGACGTGACGCCTTCGTCCTCCGAACGCTCGCTGCGTTTCGATGTCACGATGCATCGTCACGAGGGCACGCTCATCGTCGAAATGGAAACCGCCGCCGCCACCGGCGACGCGTTCGCATCCATGTATCCGCTCGTGCGCACGTTCGCGCGCGGACTCCAGGAGGCGGCGACCGTGCAGGCGCTCGCCGAGCTCGCGGTGCGCGAAGTGCGGGGGATCACGCGTTTTGGCCGCGTGATGCTCTACAGCTTCGACGAGGAAGGCCGCAGCCACGTGCTCGCCGAAGACCGCGACGAGGCTTATCCGTCGTTCCTGCATCAGTTTTTCCCCGCGTCGGATATTCCGCGCCAGGCGCGCGCGTTGTATCTGAAGAACCGCATCCGCCTCGTCGTCGACGTGAACTACACGCCCGCGCGGCTCGTGCCAAGTGTGAACCCGGCCACTGGCCGTCCCACCGATCTCACGTACGCGACGCTGCGCAGCTTCTCGCCGGTGCATCTGGAATACATGCGCAACATGGGGACGCACGCTTCGATGTCCGTGTCGATCGTCGTGCGCGGGCAGTTGTGGGGACTCATCTCGTGTCACGATCACGACGCGCGCATCGTGCCGTTCAACACGCGCGTCGCGGTCGAGCATCTCGGGCACATGCTGTCGTTGCAGATCGAAGCGAAGGAGGAGCGCGCCGAAGGCGAGTATCTGGCCGCGCTGCGCCGCACGATGGGCCGTCTGATTTCCGCGATGGGCGAGCACGAGAACTTCGTCGCGGGTTTGCAGGCGGTGCCGAACGACGTATTGAGCTTCGCGCGCTCGGCGGGCGCGGCGATCGTCTTCGACGATCAGATCACGCTGCTCGGCTCGACCCCCGACGAGGACACTGTGCGCGCGCTCACGAACTGGCTCGCCGAGAACACGACCGGCGTGTGGGCGACGGATTCGCTCGCGCGCGAATGGGCGCCCGCCAAGGCGCACGAGGACAACGCGTGCGGCGTGCTCGCGGTGCCGGTCTCGCAGATCTTTCGCAACTATCTGCTATGGTTCAGGCCCGAAATGATGCAGACGATCAAGTGGGCGGGCGAGCCGGTCAAAATAGCAGGCGCCGATGGCGCGAGCACGCCGCGCACGAGCTTTTCGCCGTGGCTCGAGACGGTGCGCGGACATTCCGCAATGTGGCGTCAGGGCGAACTCGAACTCGCCGGCGAATTGCGCGGCGCGCTGCTGAACATCGTGCTGCGCCGCGCGGAAGAGCGCGCCGAACTCGCGACCGAACTTGCACGCGCGAACAAGGAGCTGGAAGCGTTCTCCTATTCCGTGTCGCACGACCTGCGCGCGCCGCTGCGCCATATCGCGGGTTACGGCGATCTGCTGCGCGAGCAGGAAGGCGAGCGCATGTCGGACAAGGGCCGGCGCTTCATGAACAACATGCTGGAGTCGGCGCGTTTTGCGGGCACGCTCGTCGACGATCTATTGACGTTCTCGCAGATGGGCCGCGCGGCGCTCAGGCCGGCCCCGGTCGATCTCGGGCAGCTCGTGCGCGGCGTCGTCCACGAGTTCGAGGCGGAAGGCGCGGGACGGCGCATCGAATGGGTCATCGGCGAGCTGCCGCGCGTCACCGGCGACGCCGCTTTCCTGCAGCTCGCCGTGCGCAACCTCATTTCGAACGCGGTGAAATATACGCGGACGCGGGAATCGGCGAAAATCGAGATATTCGCGACCCGAAACGGCGATGAATACGTGATCGGCGTGCGCGACAACGGCGTCGGCTTCGACATGAAGTACGGCGCGAAGCTGTTCGGCGTGTTTCAGCGGCTGCATCGCGCGGAAGAGTTCGAGGGCACGGGCATTGGGCTTGCCAACGTGCGGCGCATCGTCGAGCGCCACGAAGGGCGCACATGGGCCGAAGGGCGGCCGGGAGAGGGCGCGGTATTCTATTTCTCCTTGCCGGTCGTATTCCGCCATGCGAATGGAACGCAGGGCGGGCCAGGTACAAAGTCAAGAAAAGACCATGCTTAAACCGATTTTGCTCGTCGAAGACAATCCAAACGACCTCGAGCTCACACTCGTTGCGCTCGACAAGAGCCAGCTCGCGAACGAAGTGATCGTCGCGCGCGACGGCCAGGAAGCCATCGACTATCTCACCTGCGAAGGCGAGTGGAAGGAGCGCGCGCCCGGCAATCCGGCGGTGATCCTGCTTGACCTGAAGCTGCCGAAAATCGATGGTCTCGAAGTGCTCGACATGATCCGCTCGAATGCGTCGCTGAAGAGCGTTCCGGTGGTCATGCTGACGTCCTCGCGCGAGGAACAGGATCTCGTGCGCAGCTACGAGCTCGGCGTGAACGCCTACGTCGTCAAGCCCGTGGAATTCGCCGAGTTCGTCGAGGCGATCAGCGACCTCGGCGTATTCTGGGCGGTCCTCAACGAACCGCCGCCGGGCTCGACACGCTTCCGGCGGCCGCCGGCCGCGCAATGATTGCAGCGCCCATGTTCGCGAACTCGCCCGGTCCGATGCGCCAGCAGGCGTCCTTTGAAGAGGACGTCTAGATCATGCAGCCCCTGCATCTGCTTCTCGTCGAAGACAACGCACTGGATGCGGAGCTGACGATCGCCCAGCTGGAGCGCGCGGATTACGCGGTCGATGCGTCGATCGTGTACGACTCCGCGGCGTTCATCGCCGAGCTCGGGAAAAAGCGCTTCGACGTCATCCTCGCCGATTTCGTGATGCCCACGTTTTCCGGCATCGAGGCCCTCACGATTGCGAGCGAGCGCTCGCCGGACACGCCGTTCATCTTCGTGTCGGGCTTGCTCGGCGAGGAGCATGCCGTCGACATGCTCAAGCGCGGCGCGACCGACTACGTGCTGAAGCAGCGACTGCAACGCCTGCCCGCGGTCGTGCGCCGCGCGATGCGCGAGAGCGCCGAGCGCGCGCAACGCATCGCGGTCGAGCGTGCGTTGCGCGAGACGGAGACGCACTTCCGCCTGCTCATCGACGCGCTGAAGGATTACGCCGTCATCACGCTCGATCCCGAAGGGCGCATCCGCACGTGGAACGCGGCGTCCGAGCGCATTCTGGGCTTTCCGGCGCAGGACGTGCTCGGCCAGTCCGCGAGCATCTTCTATGCGCAGGAAGACCGCGAAGCCGGCGTATTCGATGCCGAGCTGGAGACGGCGCGGCGCGAAGGCAGCGCGAGCGACGACCGCTGGCTCTGGCGCAAGGACGGCCATTCGTTCTTTGCCTCGGGCGTGACGACGGCGATCCGCAGCGAGCATGACGAGCTGATCGGCTTCTCGAAGATCGTGCGCGATGCGACCGACGCCCACATGGCCGCCGACGCGCTGCGCCTCGCGAAAGATCAGGCGGAATCCGCGAATCGCGCGAAGGACCATTTTCTGGCGGTGTTGTCGCATGAGCTGCGCACGCCGCTCACGCCGATTCTCGCGGCCGTGCGCCTGCTCGAGATGAAGCATTCGCTGCCGCGCGAGGCGCATCCGACACTCGATCTCATCCGTCGCAATGTCGAGCTCGAAGCGCGTCTGATCGACGATCTGCTCGATCTCACGAGCATCGCGCGCGGCAAGCTGTCGCTCAATTTCGCGAGCGTCGCGCTCGATACCTTGCTGACGAGCGCGCTCGACATGTCCGAGGCCGATCTGCGCGCGAAGGGCCTCACGCTCGAAACGCGTTTCGACGCGGACCGGTTCGTCGTGCTCGGCGATGCCGCGCGCCTGCAGCAGATCGTCTGGAACCTGATGAAGAACGCGGTGAAGTTCACGCCGGCGGGCGGGCGCATCGACGTGCGTACCTGGAACCCCGACCCGTCGACGATCGCGGTTTCGGTGACGGACAGCGGCATCGGCATCAGCGCGGAGGCGCTGCCGCGCATCTTCTCCGCGTTCGAGCAGGCGGACGATTCGATCACGCGCTCGTTCGGCGGCCTGGGGCTCGGCCTCGCGATCGCGAGCACGCTGGCACAGAAGCACGGCGGCACGCTCTCCGCCTATAGCGAGGGGCGCGACACCGGTGCGCGCTTCACGCTCACGCTGCCGCTCGCGAGGGTCCAGCCCGCGCACGAGGACGCGCCGCTCGTCGAGGCCGCGAGTCGGGAGCAGGGGCGCGCGCTCAAGGTGCTGCTTGTGGAGGACAACGAGCAGACGTCATCGGCGATGGCCGAGGTGCTGGAAATGCTCGGCCACGAAGTGACAGTCGCCGTGACCGTCGCCCAGGCGCTCGAGCGCGCGCAGAGCGGGCCATTCGATCTGCTCGTCAGCGATATCGGCCTTCCGGACGGCAGCGGGCTCGACATCGCGCGCGCCTGGCAGACCGTTCAGCCCGACAAGCCTTCGGTGGCGATCACGGGTTACGGCATGGACGAAGACATTCGACGTTGCCGCGAAGCGGGTTTTCGCGACCATCTGACCAAGCCCGTCAATTTCTCGCGACTCGAGGCGCTCATTCAATCGCTCGCTGACCGGCCTTCGAAATAAGCTATCCCCCAAGGCGAATCCGCGGCTGCAAACAAAATTTGACGGTGGCGTGCGTAGTCGTGTCGATTGACCGGCTGTCCGTTCGTTGTAGCGTATGAGGGCCGCGCCAAACCCGGCGCGCTTCATCCACAACACGGAGCCGATATGTCCACTTCCGCTGTCAAGCCCATCCCCGAAGGCATGCATTCGCTGACCCCGCACCTCGTCTGCGCGGGCGCCGCCGAAGCGATCGAGTTCTACAAGCGCGCGTTCGACGCCGTCGAGCTCGGCCGCATTCCCGCGCCGGACGGCAAGCTCATGCACGCGATGGTCAGAATCGGCGATTCGACGCTGATGCTAGTCGATGAATTTCCGCAATACGGCTCGGTCGGTCCGAAGGCGCTGAAGGGATCGCCGGTCACGATCCACCTGTATGTCGAAGACGTCGACGCCACCGTGAAGCAGGCCGAAAGCGCGGGCGCGAAAGTGACGATGCCCGTCGCCGACATGTTCTGGGGCGATCGCTATGGGCGCGTGGAAGACCCGTTCGGCCATCAATGGTCGGTCGCGACGCACACGCGCGACGTCACGCCGGAGGAAATGAAGCAGGCGATGGGACAGCAACCGTGCGCGTGACGCACGATTCCACGAATGGAGATCCGCACATGCACAAGATTTCGCCCTGTCTATGGTTCGAACGCGCCAACGCCGAAGAGGCCGTGAACTTTTATGTCGATACCTTCAGGAATGCGCGCATCACGGAGATCATGCGTCATACGGAGTCGAGTCCAGGACCGGCGGGCAGTGTGCTCGCCGTCCTGTTCGAACTGGAAGGCGAGGCGTTCCTGGCGCTGAACGGCGGCTCGGAATTCAAGTTCACGCCAGCCATCTCGATGTTCATCAAATGCGACACGCAGGAAGAGATCGACCACTACTGGGACAAGCTGTTGGACGGCGGCCAGTCGATGGCCTGCGGCTGGCTCACGGATCGCTTCGGCGTGACGTGGCAGGTCGCGCCGAGGCGCCTGCTCAAGATGCTGCAGGACCCGGACCCGGTGAAAGCCGATCGCACCATGAAAGCGATGCGCGAGATGATCAAGCTCGATATCGCGGCGCTCGAGCGCGCTTACAACGGCGAGTGAGCTACGCGGGGCGCTTGCGGGGTTTTCGTTCCACCAGCTTCGACGCCATGAACCGGTGATCGGCCGAAAAGAGCCGCCGATACGTCAGCACGACGGCCCCGACCACGCCGAGCCCCGACGCCGCCGCAATCAGAAACATGAAGACGATCTGATAGCGCACCGCCTGCAACGGCGACTGCCCGGCCAGCACCTGGCCCGTCATCATGCCCGGCAGGCTGACGAGACCGACCACGGCCATCTGGTTCAGGGTCGGAATCATGCCCGCGCGCACGGCCTGGCGCGCGGGCCCCTGCGCCGCTTCCCAGCGCGAGGCGCCGAGCGCAAGCGACATCTCGACCGCCGCGCGTCCGGCGGTCAGTTCCTCCGTCATGCGCTCGATGCCGAGCGACACGCCTGTCAGCGTGTTGCCGAGAATCATGCCGAGAATCGGGATGGCGTATTGCGGCTCGTACCACGGATGAATCCGAATCACGATGAAGAGCCCGAACGCGCCGATCAGCCACGAACTGCTCCAGATGGACACGATGCTGTCCGCGCGCTGGCCCGCGTATGTCCGCCGCCCGCGGCCGGATGCGGCAAAGCCGGCGATGATCGTCATCAACGCCATCAGCGGCAGCACCACATACCAGCGATCGAACGCAAACACCCAGCCAAGCACATATCCGATCAGCAGCAGCTGGACGACGGTCCGGACCGCCGCGACGAGCAGCTTGCGCTCGAGCCCGAGATCGAGCGCGACCGACAGCGCGCCATTGACGACAATCAACGCCGCCGCGAGGCCGATATCGAAAAGACTGAGGTTCTGGTAGCCGCTCATCGCGTCTCGCCTCCGAGCACGCCCGCGTTCATCGTCAAATGACGCGTCGCGACGCGCCGCGCCTGTTCCGGGTCGTGCGACACCCAGATGCACGCGCGCTGCGGGCCGGCGTCGGACCAGGCACCGACGAGCGCTTCGATCGA
Source organism: Caballeronia sp. INML3B (assembly GCF_023631305.1). NCBI lineage: Bacteria > Pseudomonadati > Pseudomonadota > Betaproteobacteria > Burkholderiales > Burkholderiaceae > Caballeronia > Caballeronia sp. INML3B. Next base: position 51,052 of record NZ_JALQDI010000010.1, on the reverse strand, counting down.
GCGCGCCGATGCCGGATCGAGCGATGCGGTCGGCTCGTCGAGGAGCAGCACATCCGGCGCGAGTTGCAGCACGCGCACGAGCGCCGCAATCTGCGCTTCGCCGCCCGACAGATCGCCCGCGAGCTTGTCGAGGAAGTCTGCGCCGCGCCCGGCCGCCTGCGCCAGCCGCATCGCCGCGTCGGGATCGAAATGCGCGTCCCGATAGGTTTTCAGCGTAAACGGATAGCGCAGATTGTCCTCGACGGTGCCATCGAGCATCGCGGGACGCTGCGCGATATAGGCGACGCGCCGCCGATAAGCCGGAATGCGCGAGCGCGCGATGCGCTCGCCGAGCCATGTGACATGGCCGGCGTCGCACGCATCGAGCAGCGCGAGCGTGCGCAGGAAGACGCTCTTGCCGGAGCCCGACGGCCCGGTGATCGCCGCGCGCTGGCCCGAATAAAGCGCGAAGTCCGTGGGATGCAGCAGCACCGCGCCGCGCAGGGCGTCGCGACGCACGACGCCGTGCGCGGCGACGAGTTCCACGGGAGGCGAAGGCGCAAAAAGCGGCGATGTCGCGTCGGGCATCGATTGATGTGGGGGTCTCGTTCTTCGGAGCCGACATCTTACGGACATTCGGCGTTCAACGGCTGATCAACGACTGATCAACGACTACATAACCGCTACGCCCGCACGGGCACACTATGTGCTGCCGCACTCATGATGAGAAAAAACGGATGGAGCCGTCATGCCGCAGGCCAGAACGACCGGAAAAATCGGAAGGATCGTCGCATGGTTTTTTGCCGTTCTGGCGGTTCTGATCGCGATACTGGTAGTCATCTTCCTGACGTTCGACTGGAACCGTCTGCGGCCTTGGGTGGATGACAAAGTGTCCGAGGCGATCGGCCGGCGCTTCGAAATCACGGGCGATCTGAAAGTGGGCTGGCGCCGTCCGCCCAACGAAACGGGCTGGAAACGCTGGGTGCCGTGGCCGCGGTTCTCCGCTGAAAAAATCACCATCGCCAATCCCGACTGGACGCGCCAGAAATTCTTCGCAACGCTCGACGAGATCGACTTTCAGGTGGCCGTGCTGCCGCTGCTCGCACACGACATCGTGGTGCCGACGATCAATCTCGCGAATCCGTCGATCGATATCGAGCGGCTCAAGGACAATCGGAACAACTGGACTTTCAAGTTCAAGCAGTCGACCGAGCCGTCCACCTGGAAGCTGAAGCTCGGCGATATCTCGCTCGCGAAGGGCACCGTCGACGTGCACGATGAAGTCACCAAGGCCGAGATGCAGGTCGTCGTCGATACGCTCGGGCAGCCCGTGCCGATCGGCGAGGCGATGAAGCAGCAGGAATCGGCGTCCGCGAAGTCGTCGGCGGAAATGGTCGGCAAGAGCGGCGCGACGAAGCTCAACAAGCAGGCCGATGCGGCGGCGGCGTCCGAAGCGTCGGCGGCGTCGGCGGCATCGGCTGCTGCCGTCGCGAACGCGTCCGCGCCGAACCCGGCGAGCACGTCGGCGAATACCAGCATCACGACCAAGGAAGGGCCGAAGCCGCCGGTTCCGCCGTACGCGTTCGGCTGGAACGTGAAGGGCACGTACAACGGCGGCAAGGTGTCCGGCGACGGCAAGCTGGGCGGCGTGCTCGCCGTGCAGGACGCGACGCGTCCGTTCCCGGTGCAGGCCGACGTGCGCCTGGGCGATACGCATATTGCCTTTGTCGGCACCGTGACCGATCCCGCGCATCTCGCCGCGCTCGATCTGCGGCTGTGGATACAGGCCGTGAGCATGGCGCATCTCTATCCGTTCACCGGCGTGACGCTGCCCGAGACGCCGCCGTTCGCCACCGAAGGGCGGCTCACCGGCCAGTTCCGTGAAGACGGCAACGTGTTTCATTACGAGAACTTCACCGGGCGCGTGGGCGGCAGCGACATCAACGGATCGCTCGTCTATGCCGGGAAGAAGCCGCGGCCGCTCTTGCAGGGCGAGCTCGTGTCGCATCTGTTGCAGTTCAAGGATCTCGCGCCGATCATCGGCGCCGATTCCAACGCGAGCAAAGCCAAGCGCGGCGATACGGAAAAGCAGCCGACGTCGAAGGCCCTGCCGACCGAAGAGTTCAAGACCGATCGCTGGAAGGCCATCGACGCCGACGTGAAGTTCACCGGCGAGCGCATCATCAAAAATCCGGATCTGCCGATCACCAACCTGTACACGCACGTTCTGATGACGAACGGCGTGCTCTCGTTCGAGCCGCTCAGGTTCGGCGTGGCGGGCGGCTCGCTCGCATCGAACATTCATCTCGACGGCAGCGCCGCGCCGCTCAAGGGCCGCGTGTCGGCGCAGGCACGGCATCTTAAGCTCAAGCAGCTTTTCCCGACGGTGAAGACGATGCAATCCGCGCTCGGGGAGATCAACGGCGATGCAGCGCTCTCCGCCACCGGCAATTCGCCCGCGGCGCTCGCGGCGACATCGAACGGCGAGGTGAAGGCGCTTATCACGCAGGGCACCGTCAGCCGTCTGTACATGGAGGCGGCGGGGCTGAACGTGGCGAACGTCGTGTATGAAAAGCTCTTCGGCAAGCGCGATGTGAACATCAACTGCGCGGCGGCGGATTTCGTCGTGACCGACGGCGTGCTCGATTCGCGCGTCTTCGCACTCGATACCGACGACGCGGTCATCAACGTCGACGGCACCATCAATCTCAAGACGGAGGACATGGATCTCGGCGTCCATCCGCACACGAAGGGCCTGCGCGTTTTCTCGTTGCGATCGCCCCTCTACGTGAAGGGCACGTTCAAGGATCCGCATGTCGGCGTGAGTCCGGTTCTGGCGTTGCGCGGTGCTGCCGCGGTGGGCTTGGGCCTCATCAATCCGTTCGCGGCCCTGATTCCGCTCATCGCGCCGAGCAACAACAAGCCGCTGCCTTGCCAGCAGATGCTCGCCGATATCGGACGACCGCCGAGCGCGCCGCCGGCCGGCCAGAAGCAGCAGGCGAAGGCGGCGCCGGCCTATATGTCCTCGGATGCGGCGGCGAGCGGCGCGGCGAAGGACAAGGGCGCGAAGAAGCCCGCCGCGCCTGCGCCGGCGAGTGCGGCGCAGTATCGGGGAAGTTGACCGGGTGACGCACGTGCCGGTCGATTGCCGCGCGGTTAGAACGCGTACCGCACGCCCGCGAACACACTGCGGCCTTCGCCCGGATAAAAGATCGCCGTCGACGCCGCCGTTTGCGCATTCGCGATAGTGCTGATGTCGCTCACATAGCGCTTGTTGGTCAGATTGCGCGCATCGAGAAAGACCGACAGGCCGTTGCGGAAATCCATTCCCGCCTGCACGCCGAGGAGCGTATAGCCCGGCACGCGAAGCGTGTTGGCGTCGTCGGCCCAGGCGCCCGCCGGCACCCAGTCGACCGATGCGGACACGTGAAATCCGTTGGGCCGCGAGTAGCCGAGCACCGCGCGAATCACATTGACCGGCACGCCCGCGATGCGGTTGTTGCCGTACTGCGGATCGTCCTTGAAGCGGAAGTCGCTGAGATTCCACAAGCCGGATAGCGTGATCTTGTCGCCGGCGCCCGGGCGCGTAACGTCACGCCACACATCCACCGATACCCCCGCCTCGATGCCCTGCAGCACCGTCTTGTTCGCATTGAAGGTCGATGCAGGTATGTCGGGATTGGTCGTGTATTGAAGCAACTGGTCGCGCACGAGCGAGCGATACGCGGTGAGGTCCCAGCTCACGCGATCGCGTGTGCCGCGCGTGCCGAGTTCGAGCGTCCACGCGTGTTGCGACGTGAGCGGCGTGAAGCGCGTGGTGTTCGCGAAGGTCTGCGTGAGATCGGTGAAATCGGGCACGTCCTGGCTGCGGGTGATGTCCACATACGCCTGGATCTCGCGATTCGGCTGCCACATCACGCCGAGCTTGGGATTCACGCCGCTGAACGTCTCGCTCGCCGACTTGTAGTTCGGGTCGGCCGCGAGGCCGCCGTGATCGACGTACTTGCGCACGTCGCGCAAAGCCTTGAAACCGGCCATCAGGGCGACCGTCGGCAGGAGGAACAGGCGGTCCTCGACATACGCCTCGTAGTTGTAGGCGCTTTGCGTCGAGTCGAGTGTCTGTGCGCCTTCGTTGCCCGACACGTTGACGTACTGCCGCGCCTGCGTAGTGCCGCCGAAGAAGCGCGCGCCGGCGATGACGTCGTTGCGCATCCCGCCGGCGTTGAATGTCGCGGTATAGCGCGGCGCGAAGCCGTAGGTCCAGCCGTCCTGATCGATGACCTGGAAGATCGGGTGATACAGACTCTTGTGGATGGCCCAGGTGACGAAGTCGAGCTGGCCGGCATCGAGCTTGACCGTCGTCTTGTTGGCGATGCGCTCGGTGCGCGTATCTCGCGCCTGATCGCCGGAAAGTGCGCTCGGCGATGCCTTGGTCGGGTTGTTCAGCGCGTCGCTCAGCGACAGCGTGCCGGGAAGCTGCTGGTCCACGACATACGCGCCGAGATAGAAGCGCGTCTCGACATCCGGCGAGAAGCGATAGCCGATATTCGCGTTGAACTGTTCGTACTGGCCGCGCTCGTGATCGCGATAGCCGTCTGCATGATTCACGGAGAACGTGCCGATGAAATCCAGCGGCCCCATCACGCGCGAAAACTGCGCGCTGCCCCGCACCGTGCCGAAGCTGCCGCCATCGAGCCGCAGGATGTTGGGCGCATCGGCGGTGTAGGCGCTGGGGGTCACGAAATCGATCGCGCCGCCCATCATCGACGATCCATACGCCAGGCCGTTGCCGCCTTTATAGACATCGGCGGACTGCAGCGCGAGCGGATCGATCTGGTAATAGTCGCCGCTGCCATCGGCGAGATTGGTCGGAATGCCGTCCTGCAGGATCTCGAGGCCGCGCGTATGGTAGCCGCGCGCAAGCCCCGAACCGCGAATGGACACGCGCAGCTCCTGTCCGTAGCGGTTCTGCACGAAGACGCCGGGCACGTTCTTGAGGACGTCGCGCAGCGTGAAGGCGTAGGTGTTCTGGTAGTCCGCGCTGTCCACGAAGCCGACGGAGCCGACCGTCTGATCGAGCGCGCGCTTCTCCTCGGCGACGTTGTGCGATGTCAGCGAATGTTGCGCCTGTCCCTTTACGATCACGGCGGGGAGCGCCGCGGGCTCGCCGGTTTCCGTGGTTTGTGCGGCTTGAGCGAAGGCGCGCGTGGCGAACAGCGCGGTGATGCTGATGCCCGTGACGAGGGCGTTTTGCCGGACGACTCGCTTCATGGTTGCGTCCTCCCGATGTCGATTGATCGGGACGCGCAATCGCCGCGCGTGTGCGTGTGCAGATGTACGGACGGCACGAAGCCGCCGCTCGCTGAAAGAGTGAGCATGGTTCTTCTTCGAATTCGTGATGAAAACGCGTGGCGCGACGCTACCGGCGCGCGACGCCATTCGACGCCGCGATGGCATCGATCCGTTTGGACGAAGTCAGATGAGAACCGGTGGAGCGCGTGATTGCGCTGTGGTGAACGCAGGAGCGGGGCGCTCGACGCTAACGAGCGCGACGACGACGGTGCGGCGCGCCGGGACATCGAGCGTCGCCGAGGCGCGTGCGCTCGAAATCGCGGGCGCATGCGCGAAGAAATGGCAGTAGCCGCAGGCCTGATCGTCGAGATGAGCGAGCGTGTCCGGTGCGTGATGGCCGGCTGGCTCGACCTTCGACCCATGCACCGAGCAGAGTTCGGCGCTCAGGTCACCGGCGCGCGCATCGGCCGCGAGCAGCTGCGAGACCATCGGCGCGAACGTGATCAGCAGCATTGCGAGCAATGCCAGCACTGAACCCGTTCGTTGATGGAAGCGACTGCGCATGGAGGAAGGCGTGTTCAAATCCGGAGTGCGGGATTATGCCACCCGGTTACTTCGTATTAGAAAGCCAAAGCGCATAAATTCCGGGATCAGACGGCGGGCATGACGTCGCGGGTTGTCCACACGAACTGGGGAGCACTCTGTTGAAAAGGCGCCCAAAAGTCTGCTAAATGACTGGCGCCCAAGGAAAAGTCAGGTGCGCTTCACGACGCGTCAACACGTGCCGGCCTCTGCATAACTTATCCCCAGCGCAAGGGGAAAGGGCTGTGGAAAACCGCTTGGCGACTCGTCTAGTTTCTTGATTTCGCGGCGTAATCCCGGCGCGACGCGGATCGCGCCACGTTTTTGCCATCCCGAGCTTCGCCGATCCGACGCCCGACTTATCCACAATTTCTGTGGATAGCAGTGTTGAAAAGGCTCGCGTATCGTCGTTAAGTCTTTGATGAATAACGTTTTGTATGACCTGACCGGAACCGTGCGAGCAACGGCGCCCATTTCGTTCGCAACGGGGACGATCAGACGGAAATGCCCGGTCCGCCGTTGCTGCCGAGCAGTTGCTCGACGGCGTTCGCGTCCGGGTAATCCTGTTCGGGCAGCCCGTCGAACACGGTGATGACGTCATTGGAGACGCCCGCTTCGCGTGCTGCATCGACGATCGCGTCCTTGTTGGCGGGATACTTCACGAGGCGCAGGACCTGGGCGATTTCATCGTCGATCGGTTCGTCGTTCAAGGCGTGGTTTGCGTGCGTGTCGGTCATTCCGAGGTCCAGAGTCGAGTCAGTGGAGAGAAGGGTGCGTCAGGTCTGCACCTGAATGGGCTGGCTCGCCATGCCGTGGTTCGGCGCTCGGGACTTGGGCAGCGGCACGTGACGCCAGCGCGCGTGATCGAGGTCCTGCGCCGAGACGTCGGGCGCGGGCGGCGCAACGGGCGCGGCGTTCACACGCAGCGCGGCGCGCGTCGCGGCAATGGTGGCGGTGGATTCGTCCGTCGAACCCGTGTGCAGCGGCGCGGCATAGCACGAGACCGAAACCAGGGCCATCGACAACAACGTTGAGGTCTTCATAGGGCAACCCCTCCTCACGTAAGCAGCGTAAGGCACCAAGCAAAGCCTATGCCGGTGCGCCTATGCGCTGCCCGCCGTGCGCGCGGTCCGTTCGGACGATGCGCGCACGGGCGCGACGAGTGGGCGTCGCGCGGACGTATTTCGAGTGAATTCTGAAGTCGGTCCGACTCGCGCGAAAGACGCGCGCACGCGTCATTGCGCGCCGCGAAATTGCATGGCTGCGCAGTTTCAGCGCGACGTCGGGTTCAAACGGAAGTATGCGTCCAGAAGAGATGTTTTGTACACGACGCCGAGCAGGAGCGGCTGCGTCTTTTTCTCGATCACCGGAAGCCGCTCGCCCTGGAATGCGAGGAAGTGCTGGAGCGCCTCGCCGAGCGACATGTCGGGCGTGAGGACGTCGAATTGCGGCTGGAGATAGTCCGCGGCGGTCTTGGTTTTGGTGTCGTGCTCGTCGAGCAGATCGGAGGTGATGTCCTTCAGGGCGACCACGCCGCGAAAGCGCTCGGCTTCGTCGACCACGTAGAGATACTTCACCGGATATTCGAGGAAGACGCGCGTCATGTCCTTGATGTTCGCGGTGAGCGGCACGACGGTATCCGCAGGCTTGACGAGCTCGCGCATCTGCGTCGCGGCGAGGCGCAGGCGCTCTTTTTCTTCACGATTGCGGCGCAGCGTGACTTCATACATCGACGTCTGCTCGGACGTGCGCGCGATGAAGTAGGCGATCACGCACGAGACCATCAGCGGCAGCATGACCTGATACGAGAGCGTCATCTCGAAGATCATCAGGATCGCCATGAGAGGCGCGTGCGTGGCGGCGGCGAGAAACGCGCCCATGCCGACCATCGCGTAGGCGAAGGGCGCGGACGTCGAGTCCGGCCAGATCGTGTGCACGCCGATGCCGTACAGGCAGCCGAGCACCGCGCCGACGAAAAGCGTCGGCGTGAAGATGCCGCCGACCGCGCCCGAGCCGGCGGTGGCCGCCGTCGCGATAAGCTTGAAGACGAGCACGGTGAGCAGCGCGGTCCACGTCCACGGCTCGTGCAGCAGCGAGTTCACGACTTCATAACCGTTGCCCCAGACCTCGGGCCACCAGATCGAAATCACGCCGACGATCAGCCCGCCGAGCGCGAGGCGCAGCGGCAATGGCAAGGGCAGCGTCGAAAAGCGCTTTCTCGATGCTGCGAGCAAGCGCAGAAAATGTGGCGCGAGCACGCCCGACAACAACCCGAGCACGACGAAGAGCAGCACTTCGACACCCGTCACGGTCGGAAACACCGGCATCTCGTATGGCGGGCGATAACCGGCGAACTCGCGCATCGTGATATTGGCGACGACCGACGAGACGACGATCGGTCCGAAGCTCTCCATCGCCATTGAGCCGAGCACGAGCTCCGTGACGAAGAACGCGCCGGCGATGGGCGCGTTATACGCCGACGTGATACCGGCGGCCGCGCCGCAGGCGACGAGCAGGCGCAGGCGCGGCGGATCGAAGTGGACCCAGCGCCCGATGAGCGACGACGCGAGCGCGGCGAGCTGCACCATCGAGCCTTCGCGGCCGATGGAACCGCCGCTCGAAATCGTGATGAGCGAGGACAGGCTGCGCCAGAGACTCTGCCACACGGGCACGACGCCATCGCCGATGGTGACGGCTTCCATGTAGTCCGTGCTCGCGTTCTTGCTCGCGTGCTTGCGCGCGATCAGCAGACACGCACCCGCGATGAGGCCGCCCACGGCCGGCAGCAGGATCCGCACGGGCCAGGGCAAGGTATGCGCGAGCGCGACGAGGCCTTCCGAAGGATTGCCCAGCAGACGTTGCAGGATCTGAATGCCTTCGCGAAAGACGGAAGTCGCGAAGGCGCCCGCCACGCCGACGACGACCGCCCAGACGAGCATCGTATGCGAGTCCGACAGACGGAAGAGACGTTGCGCGCGAGTCCGCAGCTTGAGCAGGAATGAGAGCACTTTTGCTGAATCGTGGAAAGCTTAGAAGCAAACGGAATAAGCGACTCGCAAGGATAGCATTGCGCCGTGCCGGAACGCGCTCGAAAACGCCCGCGACGGACGCAAAAAAGCCCGGCGTTCACGGCCGGGCTGCGTTGGACGCGTGCGTGTCACCACTTCGGCGCGAACGGCGGATTCGCGTGACGCCTGCCTTCGTCGAGCGCGTCGATCCTTGCGATGTCGTCGGCGTCGAGCTTCAGCTTCTGCGCGTCCCAGTTCGCCTGCTGATGCTCTCGATTCGTCGATGCCGACAGCACCACGATATCGCGCGACAGGAGCCACGCGAAGGTCACCTGCGCGGGCGTCGCGTTGTGCTTTTGCGCGATCGCCTTGAGCGTCGCGTCCGTATGCGCGCGGCCTTCGCCGAGCGGCATGTACGCGGTCACCTTGACGCCGAGCTGCTGCGTCGCGTCGACGAGCTTGCGGTTCGCGAGAAACGGGCTCACCTCGAACTGGTTCGTGACGATCTCCTTGCCGCCCGGCGCCTGCAGCGCCTCTTCGAGCAGCGGCGCGGTGAAATTCGACACGCCGTAATGACGGATCAGACCGAGCTTCTGTGCTTCCTGCATCGCGGCGAGCGTTTCGGCGATCGGCACCGCGCCGTCGGGCGACGGCCAGTGCACGAGCGCGAGATCGATCGTGCCGATATCGAGCTTCGCGTGACTGTCCTTCAGGCTCGCGATGAGCGCATCGCGCGAGAGCCGCTCCCACCAGACTTTCGTCGTGACCCAGATGTCGTCGCGCGGCACGCCCGATTCGCGCACGCCCTGACCGACGGCAGCCTCGTTGTTGTAGAACTGCGCCGTATCGATATGACGGTAACCGATCGAGAGCGCGCTCTTGACCGCGTTCGTGGTTTTCGCGGCATCGACGCGGAACGTGCCGAGACCGAAGGAAGGAATCGTTTCTACCATGCTGGCTCCTGGGTTGCGTTGGGGTTCAAGCGTCCTGATCGAGTTCGGGATAGTGCCGGAAAATGCCCGACTCGTTGAACGGGATACGCCGTTCGGAATCGACGTAAGCCGCGATGTTCGGCCTTTGCAGGACCGCGTCGTGAATCGCCGCGACGCGCGGATACTGTGCGCCGAACTTCTTCATTGCGCGCGGGAAAGCGTAGTGCAGGCCGTCGACGATCTGGAAGACCGACAGATCCACGTAAGTCGCCGCATCGCCGATCATCTGCGTGTCGCCGTGCGGGTTCTGCTTCAGCACGCGCTCGAAGTACTTCATGAACTTCGGCACGCGCTTGTCGAGAAAATTCTGCGTGCGGATCTTTGCCGCGTCCATCTGATCCTCGTAGTAGAGATCGGTCGCGAGCGGATGATGCGTGTCGTGCACTTCGGTGACGAAATCGGCGATCGTCAGTTGCAGGCCATGCGCGACGTAGCGCAGGCCTTCGTCCTTCGGCGCGAGTCCGAGCTTCGGTCCGAGATAGAGCAGAATGTTCGCGACGTGCGGCACGATCAGCTCGCCGTCTTTCAGGAACGGCGGGGCGAAGGGGATGTGCGGCTCTGTCTTGCTGTTCAGGACTTTCATCATCGCGTCCATGCCGTAGCCGCGCTTACCCGATTCACGCGCGACGTCGATGTATGGCGCGCCGGCATCTTCCAGCGCGAGCCGGACGAACTCGCCGCGGCCCTGCAATCCGTTCCAGTAATGGAGTTCGTAAGCCATGTGAAAAGGCTCCTCGGGAAGGTGTGCCGCGTTTGCGGCGACAGTGGAGTGTGCGCGTTTTCAACGTGCGACGAAGCGCGCGTACGGAGAATCGGGCGAGCAACACGCGTTCCTGTTTGACGGCGACGCCATGAATCCGCCCAGATCGTGCAAAATTGATGTTTTGTGTTTTCGACGCAGCGGAGAAGGGATGGACAAGCAAGGCTTTACCACTGGCATCGTTCACGGCGACAGAAGCGTGGGCGTCGAGCATGGCGGCGTGCGGCAGCCGATCCACACATCGGTCCAGTACGGATTCGAGCGCGTGGAGGATCTGATCGGCGTCTTTCAGGGCACGAAAAAAGGCGGCTTCAATTACGCGCGTCAGGGCACGCCGACGACCGCGGCGCTCGAGCGCAAGATCACGAGCCTCGAAGAAGGCGTCGGGTCGATCTGCTTCAGCACCGGCATGGCGGCGCTGACGGCGGTGTTCCTCACCTTGCTGCGCGCGGGCGATCATGTCGTGTCGAGCCGCTACGTGTTCGGCAACACCAACAGCCTTTTCGGCACTTTGAGAACGCTCGGTATCGACGTGACGATGGTCGATTCGGCATCGGCCGCGAACGTCGCGGACGCGATCCGGCCGAACACGCGCATGGTGTTCGTCGAGACCATCGCGAATCCGGGCACGCAGATTCCCGACCTCGCCGGCATCGGCGCGTTGTGCCGCGATCGCGGTCTCGCGTATGTCGTCGACAATACGATCACATCGCCCGCGCTGTTCCGGCCGAAGGCGGTCGGCGCGAGCCTCGTCGTCAATTCGTTGACGAAGACCATTGCCGGACATGGCGCGGCGCTCGGGGGCGCAGTGACGGACACGGGCCTCTTCGACTGGAGCGCGTACCCGAACATCGCCGATGACTACCGCCGCTCGCCGCCGAAGGAGCAAGGGCTCCTGCAGATTCGCAAAAAGGGGCTGCGCGACATGGGCGGGTCGCTGTCGTCGGAGCAGGCGCATTCGATCGCAATGGGCGCGGAAACGCTCGCGCTGCGCGTCGCGAAGTGCAGCGAGAACGCGCTCGCGCTCGCGCAATTTCTCGAGCAGCACGAGGCTATCGGGCGGGTGTTCTATCCGGGGCTGAAGAGTCATCCGCAATACGAGATCGCGCAGTCGCTGTTCAAGGGCGCGTCGTGGCTGCTGTCGTTCGAATTGCGCCACGCGGATCGCATGATCGAAGTCGTCAACGCGCTGCAATTGCCGGTCAAGGCGACGGGCCTCGGCGACACGCGCACGCTGATCATTCCGGTCGCGCCGACGATCTTCTTCGAAGCCGGCCCGGAAGTGCGCAAGTCGATGGGCATTTCGGACGGCATGCTGCGTTTGTCCGCAGGTATCGAAGATACCGACGATCTCATCGCCGATTTCGATCAGGCGCTCAAGCTCGCGGTGTAGCAAGGAACGCGTGCCGTACGGCACGCGTCTTCCCGCCAATCACGAAGCGCGCGCGTAGTAGATGTTCTGCGGATGCCGCGCTTCGGCAAAGAAGAACCATCGCTCGGCGACGAGTCCCAGATACTGCGTGACCGACGCGAGGCAGAACAGCGCCACGGACTGCGCGCTGATCCCGAGCAGCATCAGCACGAACGGCACGCCGAACGCGCCGACGAGAAACGTCCACTTGATGCGCGCGATCGCTTGCGCCGATCGTCCATGAAAGAACTCGCGCAGATTGAACGCGCCCGCCGTGAAGCCGCGTGATTTCTGCACGACGTTCGGTCCTTTGATGCCCGTCGCGCTTTGCACGGTCGACTTCGGCCGCAAGCGGGCATTGCGCTTCAACGCGGCGACGCGCGTCGCGCAGCCTGCGAGCGTCAGGGTGCAGGCGCAAGCCGCAAGCCCCGCCGCGAGCGACGGCGCGAGCCACGCGGCGCAGGCCGTCGCAAGCGTGAAGCCGGACGCGCAGCCGAGCAGCACGAAGTTGACCATCGTGAGCGGCGTAGCCCATTCCTGCAGGAAGCGCAGGCACGCGTAGATCATCGCGGTGCAGACGAAGAGCGCCGCCGACGCAATCACGCCGATCACGCCGATGACGAGCGCGCCCGGCGTGCCCAGCCAATGCGCGATGCCGTACAACGCGTCGCACGCGAGAAACGCGGGCAGGCAGAGGCATTCGCGCGAGAGCCATGACGTGCGCCACATCGCGATCGCACGCCAGGCGCGCTCCGGATGCCCGAGATGAAAGAACGAAGCGATCAGCCCGAGCCCGCCGAGCACGACCGACAACGCCGCGCCGATGACGAAGAACGTCTGCGCAGGCAACCCGGTCAGACCGAGCTTCGCGAAAATTTCGACGCCGACGAGCGCGATCAGCAAGCCTTGCGCGGCGCCGCTCAATGTCGTGAGAAACACGACGGAAAACGCGGGTTTCATGTTCGAGCTCCGATGAAGTCAGACGCGCGCGGCCATCGCCGCGAGATTCAGGTCGCCGTGCGCTTCGAGCGAGGCGTCGTCGCCGGAATGACAACCGCACGAGCCGCCGCTGCCGCACGCATTCACCGGGCGCCGCGGCAAATAATGATTCGCGGGCTTGGTCTCCCATTCCGGCATCAACTGATAGCCGCCGCGTTCCTCGATCGCCTTCGAGACCACCGACTCCGGATCGTGGATATCGCCGAAGAGCCGCGCCGACGTCGGACAGGCGAGCACGCATGCGGGTTTGCGATCGCGCTCGGGCAGCGCCTCGTTGTAGATGCGATCGGCGCACAGCGTGCACTTCGTCATTTCCTTGCGCTCTTCGTCGAGCTCGCGCGCGCCGTACGGACACGCCCACGCGCAGTACTTGCAGCCGATGCACTTGTCGAAGTCCACGAGCACGAGCCCGTCTTCCTTGCGCTTGTAGCTCGCGCCGGTCGGACAGACAGGCACGCACGGCGGGTCCTCGCAGTGCAGGCAGGACTTTGGAAAGTGGATGGTGTCGGCGAGCGGAAACTCACCGGCTTCATAGGTCTGCACGCGGTTGAAGAAAGTGCCGGACGGATCGGCGTCATAGGGGCGCTGATCCGCGAGACTGCCCGCTTCGCCGGACGTGTTCCACTCCTTGCAGCTCGTCACGCACGCGTGACATCCGACGCACACGTTCAGGTCGATCACGAGGGCCATTTGGGTCATGATGGTCTCCTTCAGTTACCCGGGTTTCGCTTGATGACATTGCGCAAACGCGCCGCGAACTCGCCGCGCCCGGCGAAGTAGGTCTGCACGACGCGCTGGATCGGACCCGGCATGCCGGGCGAGGGGCGCATCGGCGCGAATTGCGGCAGCGTGTGGCTGGCATCCGCTTCGGCGGGATAGACGCGCACGCGCACGTCGTACCATGCCGCCTGTCCCGTGATCGGGTCCGAGTTGGAGAAGCGCATGCCTTCGGTCCCGGACGCCGGAAGCTCGTCGGTGATGAGGTGATTGAGCAGGAAGCCGCGCTGCGATTCGTTGGCATCTGGGCCGAGGCTCCACGCGCCCGACGCCTTGCCGATCGCGTTCCATGTCCACACCGTGCCCGGTTCGACCGCCTCGCTATAGCGCGCCATGCAGCGCACCTTGCCCCATTGCGATTCGACATAGATCCAGCCGCCGTCCTCGATGCCGTTCGCCTTCGCCATGCGCGGATTCATGTACAGCAGGTTCTCGCCGTGAATCTGCCGCAGCCACGCGTTTTGCGAATCCCACGAGTGATACATCGCCATCGGGCGCTGCGTGACGGCCGCGAGCGGATATCGGTCGAGATTGGTCGTGTCGAGTTCGAGCGGCGCGTACCAGAACGGCAGCGGATCGAAATACTGCTCGATGCGCGCGCGCAGATGCTCGGGCGGCTGCCTGCCTTTCGTGCGTCCTCGCGCGGCGAGGCGGAACTTCTGCATCACGTCGGAGTAGAGCTGGATCAGGATCGGCTCGCCGAATTTGCGAAAGCCCTTGTCGACGGCGAATTGCAGATAAGGCCCGTTGCAATTGCGCATGTACTGCAGCGACTCGGGCAAGGTGTAGTGATAGACGCAATCGTGCCTCGCGTACTCTTCCCACTGGTTCGGATTCGGTTCGCCGACGAGCGCATCGCGGCCGTCCTTGCCACGCCAGCCCATCAGAAAGCCGACGCCCGATCCCGGCGACGTCTGATGATTGACAATGAAGTCCGGATAGTCGCGATACTTGCGCTTGCCCTCCGGCGTAGTGAACGCGGGCAGCCCGAGGCGGCCGCCGAGCTCGACCAGCACTTCCTGAAACGGCCGGCATTCGCCCGTGCGCGGCACGACCGGCACGCGCACCGAATCGACGGGACCGTCGAACTCGGAGATCGGGCGATCGAGCATCGACATCGCGTCGTGGCGTTCGAGGTAGGTCGTGTCGGGCAGGATGAGATCGGCGAACGCGGTCATCTCCGACTGGAACGCATCGCACACGACGATGAACGGAATCCTGTATTCGCCGTCGTCGTTCTTGTCGGCGAGCATCTTGCGCACTTCCATCGTGTTCATCGACGAGTTCCACGCCATGTTGGCCATGAATATCATCAACGTGTCGATGGGGTAGGGATCGCCGCGCCACGCGTTCGTGATGACGCTGTGCATCACGCCGTGCACCGCGAGCGGATACTCCCAGGAGAACGCACGGTCGATGCGCACGGGCGTGCCGTCGTCGTGAATGAAGAGGTCCTCGGGCGCGGCGGGCCATCCGAGCGGGCCGCTCGCAAGCGGCGTGTTCGGCTTGACCTGATCGGGATGATTCGGCGGTTTCGCGGACGGCGGCACCGCGCGCGGAAAAGGCGACTTGTGACGGAAGCCGCCCGGACGGTCGATCGTGCCGAGCAGCGACATCAGCACCGCGAGCGCACGGATCGACTGGAAGCCGTTCGAATGGGCGGCGAGCCCGCGCATCGCGTGAAAGGCGACGGGATTGCCCGTCACGGTGTCGTGTTTTTTCCCCCAGCAGTCGGTCCATTCGATCGGCAGCGTGACCTTGTGGTCGCGGCCCGTCTGGATCATTTCGGCGGCGAGACGTTTGATGGTTGCGGCGGGAATGCCGGTGATGGCGGCGGCCCACTCGGGCGTGCACGACGCCACCTGCTCGCGCAGCAGCGCGAAGGAGGGCGTGACGGGCGTGCCGTCGTCGAGCGTGTAGCGGCCCTCGAGCGCGGGTTCGGCGTCATCGGCATGATGCGCGACCGCGCGATTCGTCTTCTTGTCCCACCACAGATGATTTTGCGGAAAGAGCGCGTTGCGCTCGGGCGTCTCGCCGTCTTTCACGAAAAGCCCGAAGGTATCGCTCGCTTCGTTCATGTCGAGCAGTTCCGCCGCGTTCGTGTAGCGCGTGACGAACTCGTGATCCCAGGCGTCGGCGGCGATCAGTTCGTGGATCAGCGCCATGAAGAGCGCGCCGTCGGTGCCGGGGCGGATCGGCACCCATTCGTCGGCGATGGCGGCATAGCCCGTGCGAACCGGATTGATCGCGATGAAGCGCCCGCCCGCGCGCTTGAACTTCGAAATGGCGATCTTGAGCGGATTCGAATGATGATCTTCCGCGGTGCCGATCATGAAGAAGAGCTTCGCGCGATCGAGGTCGGGGCCGCCGAATTCCCAGAACGAGCCGCCGATCGTGTAGATCATGCCGGCCGCCATGTTGGCCGAGCAGAAGCCGCCGTGCGCCGCGTAGTTCGGCGTGCCGAAGTTCTTGGCGAAGAGGCCGGTCAGGGCCTGCATCTGGTCGCGGCCCGTGAAGAGCGCGAACTTCTTCGGATCGGTGGCGCGCAGATGCGCGAGACGCGTTTCGAGCATGTCGAGCGCGACTTCCCATGAAACCGGCTCGAATTGCGCTTCGCCCCGCAGGGCGTCCGGTTTTCGCATCAGCGGCTGCGTGAGACGCGCGGGCGAGTACTGCTTCATGATGCCCGACGCGCCCTTGGCGCAGATCACGCCTTGATTGAGCGGATGGTTCGGATTGCCGTCGATGTACCGGACTTCGCCGTCGCGCAGATGCACGCGGATGCCGCAGCGGCATGCGCACATGTAGCACGTCGTGGTCTTGACATCGAGCTTCTCGTTCTGGGTGCGAGCGCCGTGTTCCATGAGTGCTCCCTCAAAGCGTTATCGCGCGAGCCGACACTCGCGCGATGGGTACTTCCGTGCATCCCTCAGCCGAACAGACGTTCGACCCCGAGCGTGATCGCAAGGCCACCGCCGACGAGCCACGCGTACAGGATCGCGCCGGTGGCGAGGGCGCGCGGGCCCGCCTCGCGGATCTGCGCGATGCGCGTCTCCATGCCGAGCGCGGTCATGGCCATCGTGAGGGCGAAGGTGTCGAGCGTGTTGATCGTGCTCGTCGCGGCATCGGGCAGTACGTGCAGCGAATTCACGACGACGAGCACGAGAAAGCCGAGCGCGAACCAGGGCACCGCGATCTTGCCTTTGCCCTGCGCCGAACCATCCGCCGATGCGGCACGCGAGCGGCTGATCCAGAAGCCGATCACGAGCAGCACGGGAACCAGCAGCATCACGCGCGTCATCTTCACGATGGTCGCGATGTGCGTCGCTTCCGGGCTCACGTTGCTCGCCGCGCCGACGACCTGCGCCACTTCGTGGATCGTGCCGCCGAAGAAGAGGCCCGCGCCGAGCGTGTCGAGATGCAGCCAGCCGGCGTTGAGCGCGAGCGGATAGAGGAACATCGAGAGCGTGCCGAACAGCACGACACTGCCGACGGCCATTGCGCTCTTGTGCGGCTTCGATTGCAAGGTCGATTCGAACGCGAGCACAGCCGCTGCGCCGCAAATCGCGCTGCCGGCTGCCGTGAGAAGTGCCGTGTCGCGGTCGAGCTTCATCAGCTTCATCCCGGCCCACGTCCCGATCACGAGCGTGCTCACGACGACCAGCACCGACACCGTGAAGCCCGACACGCCGACTTGCGCGATCTCCTGGAGACTCACGCGCAGCCCGAAAAACGCGACCGCGATCCGCAGCAGCTTGCGCGCGGAGAAGTTGACGCCCGCCGCCCAGCTATCGGGCATGCCGTGACGCAATGCGTTGCCGTAGACCGCGCCCGCAACGATGCCGACGATCAACGGACTGATCCCGAGCCCGGCGATGGCGGGGATGCTGGCGAGGCGCGTGACGGCTGCGGCGAACAACGCGACGAACAGGATGCCGTTGAGTTGCCCGCGCGTGGAGGAGGCGGGCGGCGCAAGATGGTGTGCGGACTGAACCGTGGACATGGATGAACCCATTTGAAATTGGTGGAATCGATGGGCTAATCCTATTCCCGATATATCAATATGAAAAATCGTGATTTAGAATGTGAAGTATCGGACAAACTGATATTTATGAGAAATGACCCCGGAACAACTGATAACCTTCGCGACGGTCGCGGAGCACGGCAATATCAGCCGTGCGGCGGTGGCGCTGCATCTGTCGCAGCCGGCCGTGTCCGGCCAACTGCGGCTTCTGCAGGAGGAGTTCGGCGAGCCGCTGTATCAGCGCGACGGTCGCGGTGTGCGCCTGACCGCCGCCGGTGAACAGTTGCTCGGCCACGCGGAGCGCCTGCGCGAGACGTTCCGGGCGGCGCACGCGCTGCGGGACGCGTTGCGCGGGCTGGAGCGCGGCACGCTGCGCATCGGCGCGAGCACGACGCCCGCGAGCTATTTGCTGCCGTACCTGATCGCGGCGTTTCACAAGCGCTATCCGGACGTCGTCGTGACGACCATCGACGGCAATACGGCGGATATCGTCGCAGCCCTCGGTTCGCTCGATATCGCGCTGGTCGAAGGCTCGCCCGGAAGCGATCTGCCGCTCGGCACGACGGTCACGTCGTGGCGCGAGGACGAGATCGTCGCGATTCTGCCCAACGGCCATCCGCTTGCCGACGGGCGCGAGTCCGTCACGCTCGATGAACTCGGCGAGCACCCGCTCGTGCTGCGCGAGCCAGGCTCGGGCGTGAGGCAGGTTATCGAGCGCGCGTTCGCGGACTGCGATGCGCCGATGCGCGTCGCGCTGGAAATCGCCGGCGTCGAGGGCGTGAAAGAGGCGGTGCGCGCGGGCATGGGCATCGGTTTTGTGTCGGCGATGTCGATCCGTCACGAAGACAGTGCGCTGCGGCGCGTGCGCATCGCACCGAAGCCGCTCACGCGCCGCTTTTCCATTCTGCTGCCTCATGCGGCGACGCCGTCGCGCGTCGCGGCGCGTTTTCTGGAGTTGTGCGACGAGCCGGGTCTGCTCGGCTAGGGAATTCCACTATGGCGCCTCGATGGCGGTCTGACGCACCATTCGTTCTCAACAGGGCGCCGCGGCGTCTTTTTTGAAAATCGATCATGGAACCGGTTCCAAGCTAATTTTGGCGCCGAAACGATACCGAGAAGCGCGTGAACGAGAATTTCCCGAACGTTGAGGCGAGTACTGACGTTGTGATCGTCGCGAGCGCGTTCGGCGCCGATGCGATCCGGCGCGACGGTCACGCCGTCTGGGCTTGCGCCGCGGCGCGAGCGGGCGCGAACGGCTTCGAAGTGCGCCGAGAATTGTTCGCGAGCGACGCGGATGCGCAGCCGGAAGCGCTCGCGCAACTGGGCGAACGTATTCGCGGGTTGGGTTTGTGGATCGTCTATTCGACGCCCGCAACGCTTTTCCATGACGACGGCTCGCTCGACCGCGAAGCACTCCGCCTCGCCATCGACGAAGCGTCGGCGCTGAACGCGCGCATCGTCAAGCTGCAACTGGGCGGCACGGAGCGCGGCGTCGCGACCGATCCGGCGACGCTCGACCGCCTCATGACCGACATCGCCGCGTCGAAAGCGCGCGTCGTCGTCGAGAACGGACAACTGAAGGCGGGCGGGACGATCGGCGCGTTCGACGCGCTCTTCGTCGCGCTGCCGCGACAAAGCGGCCTTTCAATGACCTTCGACACCGGCAATTGGCACTGGGCCGAACAGGATCCTCTCGACGCCGCCACGCGGCTCGCACCGCATGTCGCCTACGTGCACTGCAAAGCAGTCATGGGCGAGGGCGCCCGCCGTTTCGCGGCCGCGCCCGCGGACGGCGAGGCGCGCTTCGCGACGCTGCTCGCGCGCTTGCCGGGCGATGTGCCGCGCGGCATCGAATATCCGTTCATTGCCGGCGCGGACGTCTCGCTCGACGCCGAAGCCGCGCGCCAGGTCGCGCGAATCGCGGCATTCTGAATTACGCATTTTGCATTCAGCATTCATCTGTAAAGGACTCGACATGCAAGCCAAGCCTGAGGCTCTCGACGTCGTCACCTACGGCGAAGCGATGACGATGTTCGTCGCGGCCGTCACCGGCGATCTCGCGAAGGCCGGTCAATTCACGAAGCGCGTCGCGGGCGCGGACCTGAACGTCGCGATCGGCCTGTCGCGGCTCGGGTTCAAGGTGGGCTGGATGAGCCGCGTCGGCAACGATTCATTCGGGCGCTACGTGCTCGACGTGCTCGCGTCCGAAGGCATCGACGCAAGCCGCGTGACGATCGACGAGCGCTATCCGACCGGCTTCCAGCTCAAGGGCAAGTGCGACGACGGCAGCGATCCGGCTGTCGAGTACTTTCGCAAGGGGTCGGCCGCGAGCCACCTGTCGCTCGACGATTACGCCGCCGACTACGTGCTCGGTGCGCGTCATCTGCATCTGACGGGCGTCGCGCCCGCGATATCGGCGAGCTCGCGTGAACTCGCGTTCCATATGGCCCGGGAAATGCGTGCGGCAGGCAAGACGATTTCGTTCGATCCGAACCTGCGCCCGACGCTCTGGCCGTCGCGCGAGGCGATGGCCGAGTCGCTCAACGCGCTCGCCGCGCTGGCCGACTGGGTGCTGCCCGGCGTGTCCGAAGGCCTGACGCTGACGGGCCATGCGAAGCCCGAAGACATCGCAGCGTTCTATCTCGACCGGGGCGCGAAGGGCGTCGTCGTCAAGCTGGGCGCGCACGGTGCGTACTTCCGCACGGCGGAGGGCGAAGAGGGCATCGTGCCGGGCCTGCCGGTCGACAAGGTCGTCGATACGGTCGGCGCGGGCGATGGCTTCGCGGTCGGCGTCGTGAGCGCACTGCTCGAAGGCCGCGACGTGCGCCACGCGATCGCGCGCGGCAACCGCATCGGCGCACTGGCGATTCAGGTGATCGGCGACAGCGAAGGACTGCCGACGCGCGCCGCGCTCGATCTGCTCGAAGCACAGGATTCCAACGACAAGACGGCCAAAGCCGCGTTCGATCTGGCCTGACGACTGACCAGGCCATCCGCCGGGAAACCCAACGAATTGCGTTCGGAGACAACCATGCAATCCTCGACTCCCAAACTCGCTGTGCGCCGCTGGTGGGCGATCATGCCGATCGTCTTCATCACGTACAGCCTCGCGTATCTCGACCGCGCCAACTACGGCTTCGCCGCGGCTGCGGGCATCAATCAGGACCTGGGCATCAGCAAGGGATTGTCGTCGCTGATCGGCGCGTTGTTCTTCCTCGGCTACTTCTTCTTCCAGATTCCGGGCGCGATCTATGCCGAGCGTCGCAGCGTGAAGAAACTCGTGTTCTGGAGCCTCGTTCTGTGGGGCGGGTGCGCGACGCTCACGGGCATGGTGAGCAACATTCCGTCGCTGATGGCGATCCGCTTCGCGCTCGGCGTCGTCGAGGCCGCGGTGATGCCGGCGATGCTCGTCTTCATCGCGAACTGGTTCACGAAGTCGGAGCGCTCGCGCGCGAACACGTTTCTCATCCTCGGCAATCCGGTGACGGTGTTGTGGATGTCGGTGGTATCGGGCTACCTCGTGAATTCGTTCGGCTGGCGGCACATGTTCATTGCCGAAGGCGCGCCTGCCATCCTGTGGGCGGTGATCTGGTGGTTCATCGTGAAGGACAAGCCGGCGCAGGTGAACTGGCTCACGGACCAGGAAAAGAACGATCTCGATGCGACGCTGCGCGCCGAACAGGCCGCGATCAAGCCAGTGAAGAACTATCGCGAGGCGTTCAAGTCGCCGGCGGTGATCAAGCTGTGCGCGCAGTATTTTTGCTGGAGCATCGGCGTGTATGGTTTCGTGCTGTGGCTGCCCTCGATTCTGAAGAACGGTTCGACGCTTGGCATGGTCGAGACGGGCTGGCTCTCCGCCGTGCCGTATCTTGCCGCGACCATCGCGATGCTGCTGGCTTCCTGGGCTTCCGACAAGCTGCAGGCGCGCAAGGCGTTTGTATGGCCGTTCCTTTTGATCGGCGCGGTGGCGTTCGCGGGATCGTACTTGCTCGGTTCGACGAATTTCTGGGCTTCGTATGCGCTGCTCGTGATCGCGGGGGCTGCGATGTATGCGCCTTATGGGCCGTTCTTTGCGATCGTGCCGGAGTTGCTGCCGAAGAATGTCGCCGGCGGGGCGATGGCGCTCATCAATAGCATGGGGGCGTTGGGGTCGTTCGTTGGGTCGTATTTCGTTGGCTATCTGAATGGTGCGACGGGGTCGCCGGCGGCCTCTTATGTGTTCATGAGCGTGGCGTTGTTGCTTTCTGTGTGGCTTACTTTGGCTGTTAAGCCGCAGGCTGCGGTTAGGGCTGGTGTTGTTGTGCGGTCTTGATGTTGATGTTTTTTTTTCGCCGGATCCCGTTTTCTTTTTGGTTTATTAGCGTTGCCCCTGTGCGGGGCAGTGCTAATAGACCGACAAGAAATCAGGTTCCCACAAAAGCCCAAACCGACCCAACCCTTACCCCACCATGACGAAAAAAATCGTAGCCTACAAACCCTTGCCGAGCGACGTCGAAGCCTACCTCCGCGAGCACGCCGACGTGGCACACGTCGATCCAAAAGACCACGCGGCCTTTGTCGCAGCACTGCAGAATGCCGACGGTGCCATCGGCGCGAGCGTGAAAATCTCCTCCGACATGATCGAAGGCGCCAAACACCTGAAAGCGTTTTCGACCATCTCCGTAGGCTTCGATCAATTCGACGTCGATGACCTCACGCGTCGCGGCATCGTGCTCACGCACACGCCCGACGTGCTCACCGAATCCACCGCCGACACCGTCTTCGCACTGATCCTCGCAAGCGCGCGCCGCGTCGTCGAACTGGCTGAATGGGTAAAGGAAGGCCACTGGACCTCGAGCATCGGCGAGGCGTGCTTCGGCGTGGACGTCCAGGGCAAGACACTGGGCATCGTGGGTCTCGGACGCATCGGCGGAGCAGTCGCGCGGCGCGCGGCGCTCGGCTTTCGCATGAACGTCCTCTACACGAACCGCAGCGCGAACGAGCAGGCGGAAAGGGAATTCGGCGCGAAGCGCGTCGGGCTCGACGAACTCCTCGCGCAATCCGACTTCGTCTGCCTGCAAGTGCCGCTCACGCCCGAGACGCGCGGTCTCATCGGCGCGAACGAGCTGAAGAAGATGAAGCGCAGCGCGATTCTGATCAACGCATCGCGCGGGCCGACCGTCGACGAAACCGCGCTCATCGAAGCGCTGAAGAACGGCACGATTCGGGGCGCGGGCCTCGACGTGTTCGAACAGGAGCCGCTGCCCGTCGATTCGCCGCTGCTCGCGATGAAGAACGTCGTCGCGCTGCCGCACATCGGCTCGGCCACGCACGAAACGCGTCACGCGATGGCGCGCAACGCCGCCGAGAACCTCATCGGCGCACTGGACGGCACGCTCACCCGGAACATCGTCAATCGCGACGCGCTTGCGCGCTGAAAGCGTGGGGTCGCGCGGGCATGCGCTAACATGCGCGATGCGAGGAGAACGATAATGACGGCGTCGCGTCCCGCTTCACGGCGATGCGCGCGCCCACGACCACTATGTCCGACGATCCCACATTGACAAACCGCCCGGCCGCGTTCGGCGCGCGCCGCACGACGATCACCGATGTCGCCCGCGAAGCCGGCACGGGCAAGACCAGCATTTCGCGCTATCTGAACGGCGAGATGGGGGTGCTGTCGCCCGACTTGCGCGAGCGCATCGAGGCGGCCATCGCGAAGCTCGACTATCGGCCGAACCAGATGGCGCGCGGCCTGAAGCGCGGCCGCAATCGCCTGATCGGCATGCTGCTCGCCGATCTCACCAATCCATATTCCGTCGAAGTGCTTCAGGGCGTCGAGGCCGCGTGCCACGCGCTCGGCTACATGCCGCTCATCTGTCACGCGGCCAACGAGATCGACATGGAGCGGCGCTATTTGCAACTGCTGACGACGTATCGCGTGGAAGGCGTGATCGTCAATGCGCTCGGCGTGAAGGAAGAACTGCTGCAGGGCTTCGCGCAAGGCGGCATTCCGGTCGTGCTCGTCGATCGTTTCGTGGACGGCTTCATCACCGACATGGTCGGGCTCGACAATCCCGCCGCCGTGCAGCTCGCCACGCGTCATCTCGTCGATGAAGGTTTCGACGAGCTGCTGTTCATCGTGCAGCCCGTCACTCACGTGAGTTCGCGGCGCCTGCGCGAAGCCGCGTTTCGCGAAACCGTCGCCGCGCTCGATGCAAGCGGCTCGACGCTCGTGATCGATCTCGCCGATGCATCGCCCGCGCTTGCGGAACTCGATTCGCGCGTCGCGGCGGCGAAAGCGGCGGGCAGGCGCGTCGCGCTTTTTGCAGCGAACGGGCCGGTTGCGCTGCGCGTCGCGGTGCATCTGAAGGAGCGTCATGGCGCCGACTGGCAGGCACGCGTCGCGCTGATGTCGATCGACGACTCCGAATGGGCGCAACTCGCCGGCATGACGACCGTGCGCCAGCCGACGTACGATATCGGCCGGCGTGCGGTCGAGTTTCTCCACGAACGGCTCGGCGGCGCCACGATGCCCGCGCGCGAATGCCTGCTGCCGGGCGAACTCGTCGTGCGCGCATCCACGACACGCGAAACGCAACAGGCATCACAAGGAATCTGAATGGTCAGTGTTTCGACGTTGCTGAGCCTCGCGCTCGCGACGCTCATCATCGCGGCGATGCCCATCGTGCTGTACATGAAAGTGCGGCCGCGTTTCGGTATTTTGCCGCGCGAGGCGATTCTCGGCATCGCGGTCTTCGCGCTCTTCGCGATGGTGATCGAACGCGCGCTGCACGGCTTCATGTTAAGCAATCCGGTGACGTCGGCCTGGCTCGCGAATCCCGCGATATTCGTCATCTACGGCGCGATCGCCGCGGGCTTATGCGAGGAAGTCGGACGCTTTCTCGCGATGAAATGGCTCATTTCACGCGAGCCGGGCGCGCTCGACCGGCACGGGCCCGCGCTCGGCTACGGCATCGGGCACGGCGGGGCGGAAGCGTGGATCGTCGGCGTGCTCGTGCAGGTCCAATGGATCGTCTATGCGATGCTCGCGAATCAGGGCACGCTCGACTCGCACTTCGCGGGCGCGCCGCTCGACGCGCTCGCACGCATTCATCTGGTGTTGATGAGCTTGTCGCCGGTGTCGGCGGGCATCTTCGTCGTCGAACGCGCGAGCGCCTTCGTATTGCAACTCGGCTTTTCCGCGCTGATGTGGCAGATGCTGCGCGAGCGCTCGCGTCACGCACTCGTGTTTCTCGTGGCTGCGCACGCGCTCGTCGGCTTGCCTGCCGCGCTTTTTCAGGCGCGCCTCGTGCCGCTCATCGCCGCAGACGCCGTGTATCTCGTGCTCGGCGTGATCGTCGCGGTGGCGCTCGTGCGCTACTATCGGCGCGTCGCCGCTCGGGTCGCCTGAGCGCGCCTGAGCCGGCGCTTCAACCGGATTTCGATATCGAATGGACGACTATCAATACGACTGTCCGAGCGCGGACATCGACATGCTCGCGCACGTGATCTGCGATCTCTTTCCCGAGCAGACGCAATTCGCCGAACGCAAGGAAGACGCGGGCCGCACCTCGCTCCTGATTCACTACGTGGCAATGCGCTTTGGGTCGAGCGCGCGGCGCATCACGATCGACGTTCGCTTCGATCCGGCCGCGCTCGCGCGTTATCGCGCGCTGCCGCCGCGCATGCACGCGCGCAGCTACGCGGTGCTGCGCGCCTACGTGGAAGCGACGCTCGGATCGCTCGAAGAGATGTACGCGGACGGCCAGACCGTGCCGCGTGAAGTGGACATCGAGATGGGCGAAGACTTCGCTTAAGCGTCGCGATAGACCTTGGCGAAGCGCGCCGCTTTTACGACGCCATAGTCGCCCGGCGCGTACTGCATGACCCAGTCGCCGGCGTCGCCGGTGAGGATGTCGCCGGCCGCGGATCGCGCGATCGAGAAGGCCTCCTGCATCTCTTTCGCGAGCACGACGCCCGGACGGTTGCGATACGTGCCCGCCTCGCCGTGCGCGATGCCGCCTTCGGGCACGTACTTGGCATCGAAGCGCTCGCGCGACACGACCCAGCGCTCGCCGCTGCTGCCGGTGACGATCGCATCGTCCTTCGCATAGCGGTTCGGGCCTTCGAGGCTCATGAGTTCGCCCGCTGCAGCCGCGAATTCGACGGCGACGGCTTCGTCTTTCACGACGCGGCGCGCGGCGGGGTCGGTGGCGAGATCGAGTTGGGACAGATGGAGCATGATGCGATCCGGAGTGACGGTGGCGGAGCGGGATCGTAACGGCATTCGCGCCATTTTGCACCCGGCGGACGAAAAAAAGCCCGCATCGCGCGATGCGGGCTTTCCGGTGCGCCGAGCGTTCAGGGCTTGGTCGTCGATGCTGCGTCCGCACCCGCCGCATGCGGGCGATGATGCCCGCGGCTGTGCTTCGACTTGCCGTGCTCGTCGCGGAAGCTCGCATCGGCGAGTTTCTTCTGCTCGGGCGAAAGGCTCGCGTAAAGCGGCTCGAAAGCCTCGACGAGGCGCTTCGTGCCGTCCGCGTTCGCTTGCGTGATCTGCTCGTATTGCTTCATGTCGTCGAGCGCGGACATGGTGTCGCGCTGCGCGATGCGCTGGCGATACAGATCCGCCATCGTGCGGCCGTTGTCGCGCATCACGTCGGCGAATTTCGACCATTGTCCTTCCTGCTGCGGCGTGATCTTGAGGCTCGAATGCAGATCCGCGATACGCTCTTCGACGCGCGCCTCGCGCTTGCTGGCGGCCGGAGCGGATGCCGCGGTCTGCACGGCCGGTGCCGATGCCGCGGCGGGCGCCGACGACTGCGCGAATACCGGGCTCAATGCGCAGAAAGCGGCCAATGCAACAAGTGTTCTTTTCATTCGGGTTACCTTCGATCGATATGGGAAGCGGCGTGCTTCGTAAGCTGCGTTGAAAGGCAACGCGATGAGCACGCCATCGGCGGATATTAGTATCACGATTGCATGCGGCTTCGCCCGCATTGCCACAACTGCTTACATTCGATACGTCTCTGGAAATATACGCAGTGGATACCTTGTTGAGCATGCGGGTCTTCGTCGCCATCGTCGAGGCAGGAAGCCTGAGCGCCGCGGCCGAGCGCTTTTCGATCTCCGCGCCGATGGCCGGCAAACATCTGCAGGCGCTGGAAGCGCGGCTCGATGCGCGGCTTCTCGTGCGCACGACGCGGCGTCAAAGCCTCACGGAGATCGGCCGGGAATACTACGAACGCTGCCGCCGCATTCTGACGGAAGTGGATGCGGCCGATGCGCTCGCCGAATCGATGAGCGCGACGCCGCGCGGCGTACTGCGCGTGACCGTGCCGCTCACGTACGGCGTGCAGTTCGTCACGCCCGCCGTCACCGAGTTTCTCGCGGCATTCACGCAGATCAGCGTCGAGCTCGACCTGACCAACCGCATGGTCGATATCGTCGAGGAGGGCTTCGATGCGGCCGTGCGCATCGGCACGCTCGCCGATTCCAGCTTCGTCGCGCGTCCGCTCAAGCCGTATGCGATGACGGTGTGCGCATCGCCCGCCTATCTCGCACGCGCGGGCACACCCGCGTCGCCGGCCGATCTCGCGAGTCACGAGTGCCTCGGTTTCGTGCATCTGGGCCGCGAGGCGGGCTGGCGGCTCGAAGGCGAGAACGAGGCCATGCACGCGCATCGCACGCAGTCGGCACGCTTTCGCGCGAACAATGGGCAAGCGCTCAAAAAGGCGGCGCTCGCGGGGTTCGGTCTCGTGCTTCAGCCCCATGCGCTCGTCGAAGACGAGTTGAAAAGCGGCGCGCTCGTAGCCGTCCTGCAGGATTGCCTGCCGAGGCCGTCGCCCGTGCATCTCGTCTATCCGCGCGACACGCGCGCGACGCCCAAGCTCGCGAGCTTCGTGGAATTCATGGTGACGAAGCTCGGCGTCTGAACGGCGTGCCTTCCACGACGTCTCGGCGATAATGCAGAACACAAAACGCCGAATGCCATATCGCATTCAAGACACATAACTCAAAACGCAGAATGCCTACGGAGACGCCCCCATGAGACCGCCGCGCCTCGATCAGCTCGACGACATCGACCGCAATCTCGTCGCGCTCTTGCAGATGAACGCGCGCGAGAGCGTCGCGAATCTGGCGCGGCAACTGGGCGTCGCGCGCACGACGGTGATCGCGCGCATTGCGCGGCTCGAGAAGAACAACGTGATCGCGGGCTACGGCGTCCGGCTCGGGCAGGACGTGCTCGATGCGAGCATTCAGGCGTATGTCGGCATCAAGCTCATGCCGAAGTACGGGCGCGATCTGCAGAAGCGCTTTGCACGCATGCCTGAGATTCAGTTGCTTTGCGCGGTGAGCGGCGAGTTCGATTACGTCGCGTGGCTGCGCGCCGATTCGCCCGACCGGCTGAACGACCTGCTCGACGAAATCGGTGCGCTGGAAGGCGTCGAGCGGACCACGACCTCGATCATCCTCGCGCGGAAGATCGATCGCGCCGGTTGAGCGCAGGCGCTGCATATCGCAGCGTTCGATCGTCGAAACGACGAAAAGCATCGTCGATGCGCATTATTTTGCGTCTAGGATCAGTATTCGCGCGCTCCTAAACTGTGTGAAGAAGGGCATCGGATCGCCCGCCATCCGCACAGATAAAGGAGATGAAAATGAAAGTGGCCCTCGTCGGCGCCGGATTGATCGGTCAAAGCATTGCCCATTTGCTGCGTGAAACGGGGGACTTCGACGTCGTCGCATTCGATCGTGACGACCATGCACTCGCGCTGCTCGATGCGCAAGGCATCCCGACGCGCCGCGTCGATTCCGCCGATACGCCCGCGCTGCGCCAGGCATTGATCGGCTTCGATGCGCTCGTCAACGCGCTGCCGTATTACCTTGCGATCAACGTCGCGTCGGCGGCGAAAGCGGCGGGCGTGCATTATTTCGATCTGACCGAGGATGTGCGCGCGACCCATGCGATCCGAGCGATCGCCGACGATTCGGAACTCGCGTTCATGCCGCAATGCGGTCTCGCGCCGGGTTTTATCGGCATCGTCGCGCATGATCTGGCGAAGCGTCTCGACGACGTGCGCGAAGTGAAGATGCGCGTCGGCGCGTTGCCGGAGTTTCCCACCAACGCGCTGAAGTACAACCTGACCTGGAGCATCGACGGTCTCATCAACGAGTATTGCCAGCCATGCGAGGCGATCCGCGAAGGACGCACGCAATGGGTGCAGCCGCTCGAAGGTGTCGAACATTTCTCGCTCGACGGCATCGAGTACGAAGCGTTCAATACGTCAGGCGGACTCGGCACGCTGTGTGAGACGCTCGCGGGGAAGGTCGAGACGCTCGACTATAAGTCGGTGCGCTATCCGGGGCATCGCGACCTGATGAAATTCCTGCTCGACGATCTGCGCATGTCGACCGACCGCGACGGTCTCAAGACGATGCTCAAGCGCGCGGTGCCTGCGACGACGCAGGATGTCGTATTGATCTTCGTCACGGTGACGGGCATGCGCCGCGGGCAACTCGTGCAGGACGTCTTCACGCGCAAGATTTTCGCGAAGGACGTATGCGGCTCGCCGATGAGCGCGATTCAGATCACGACCGCTGGCGCGATCTGCGCCGAACTCGATCTCTTCCGTGAAGGCGTGCTGCCGCAAAGCGGCTTCCTGCGTCAGGAGCAGGTGCCGCTCGACGCGTTTCTGAACAACCGCTTCGGCAAGCTGTACGAAGGCGCAAACGCGGTGGCGACGACGCGGCAACTGGCGGCTGCCTGAACTTCATGACGCGGCGACCAGGCGTGCGAGCAATGCGTCGCGCGCCTGATCGGACGGCGCGGTGTTGTCGAACATGACGAGCGTCTGCGCGAGCGCCGCGTCCGGCACGAAAAGCCGCTGACGATACTCTTCCCAATGCGCGAGCTTGTATGCATCGTTCGGATCGCCACGCGCGACGATGCGCTGGTGCGCCACGTTTTCATCGACATGCACCCAGACGACGCGAATGGTTACGTCCTCACCGATGCCGAGCCATGCCCGATCGAAGAGACGTTTGCTGCGCACCTCGCGCGTTAGCGGCGCGACGATCGCCACACTCACGCCGAGCGCGAGATTTTCAGCGGCGGTGTTGATGAGACAGCGATACTCCGGATCGCGAAAATGCTCGATGAAAAGCGGACTGTCCCGATCGTGCGGGTCGCCGGTCAGGGCGCCGATCGCCGCTGCGCTGTAGGGGCCGTAGAGCGTGTCCTTGTCGAGCAGGCAGAAGGGTTCGCCGGTCGCCTGCATGAGCGGCGCAAAAAGCTGCCTGGCGAGCGTCGTCTTGCCCGTGCCGGCATGGCCGCAGAAAAAAATCAGATGCTTCACGCCTGATCGGTCCTCGAGGGATGAGTTGCCACGCTCATTCAGCCGAGCGCGCGCGCTGATAACGGTTCATGAGCGGGGTAGCGGTGATGCCATGCACGATCACCGACGCAGCGATCGTCGCGATGACGTACGGCACGAGCGGCGCGGCCACGTCGCGCGGCGCATGTTCGAGCGCATAGAGCAAATAATAAAACGAGCCGACCCCGCGTATGCCGAACCAGCTCATGAGCCGCCTTTGCACGCCCGTCGCATGTGAGCCGATGAGCGATGCCTCGACCGCGGCAGGCCGCAACACGAAGAAGAGAGCGACGATGAGTGCAGCCGCCTTCCACGTGAACAGGTCGCGCCACATCGTCGCTAGCACGGCGCCGACCATCAGCATGACGGCCACTTCGGCGATGCGTTCCAGTTCGATCGTGAAACCGTGCACGCGCTCGGCCATGAACGCGTGCGCGCGCTCCGGATCGGAGGCCGCGGCGCCGACGTCCTCCGCGTCGATGTTGCCGACCGCCTGGCGCGCGGACTTGCCGCCGCTTTCTTTCTGTTCGACACGGCGCATCGAGAGACCGGCGGCAAAGACCGCCAGAAACGCGTAGGTATGCAGCAACTCGGCGACGCCGTACGACAACGCGATCAACCCGAGCGCATAGAAACCCTCCGGCCCGAGCGCCTCGCCGTGGCGCGTGCGCAGATAGGCGACGCCGCGCACGGACAAGGCACCGAGCAGCCATCCGATCACGAGCGCGCCTGTAATGCCCCACATCGCCTGCAACGCGAAGCTCCAGATCGACGCCTCGTTGGAAGTCGCCCCGAAATTGCACACCGCGATGGCGAGCAGGGCGAAGGGCAGCGCGATGCCGTCGTTGAGGCCGCCTTCGCCCGTCAGCGAGAAGCGCAGCAGATCGATGTCGCCGGGCGCTTCCACCTGTACGTCGTGAGCGAGCACGGGGTCGGTCGGGGCGAGCATCGCGGCGAGCAGCAGCGCCGGTCCCCAGTTGAGCCCGAGCGCATAGGCGGCGAAGAGCGTGAGGATCGCGACCGTGAGCACCATCGCGACGAAGCCGAGCCGGATCGGCAGAATCCAGATGCGGTCGGTGGGCGGCAGGCGCAGCCGCAGGCCGATCGCAAAAAGCGAAACGAGCATCGCGACTTCGGTGATGCGCCTCAGAACGGTTGCATCGTTCGCAAGGTCGAGCGTCAGCAGATTGGCCGCGCCGGGCCCGATTGCGAAGCCGATCGCGAGATAGAACATCGCGGTGCTGATCGGCAGGCGCTTGAACGTCGAACTGGCGAGGCCCATGAAAATGAGCACGCCACCGACGACCAGAAACCAGATCGTCTCGATCATGAATGCCTTTGGGCTTTGGGTGCTGAGGGTTGAGCGAAACGCGCGCCGTGACGCGCGTCGGTCGCTTCGAGGGCAGCACGCGCCATGCCCGTGGCCGGAAAGACGCTTCGGGCAGGGTCGCTGCCTGCCCGACGACTTGCGCGTAAGATGCATTTCGATTCCGGCATCGCGATTCGTCATCTGCTTCATTCGCACGGAGAATCCAGCATGGCACAGCACTTCGATGCGGTCGTCATCGGCACGGGGCAGGGCGGCTCCCCGCTTGCCGTGCGGCTCGCGCAAAGCGGCAAGCGCACCGCGGTGATCGAGCGGCATCTGTTCGGCGGGACTTGCGTAAATGTCGGCTGCACGCCGACCAAGACTTATGTCGCGAGCGCGCGGGCGGCGCATGTCGCGCGCACGGCGGCGCAGTATGGCGTGATGATCGGCGGCGATATCACCATCGACATGGCGCGCGTGAAGGCGCGAAAGGACGAGGTGATCGGCGGCTCGCGCACGGGCATCGAAGCGTGGCTGCGCGGGACGGAGAATGTCACGGTGTTCAAGGGACATGCACGCTTCACGGGGCCGCACGCACTGTCCATCGAAGCGGCCGACGGCTCGACGCAGGACATCGGCGCCGATCTCGTCTTCATCAACACGGGCACGCGCGCGGCCGTGCCGGAGATCGACGGGCTCGAACGCGTGCCGTATCTGACCAATTCCACGATTCTCGAGCTGACGGAAGTGCCCGAGCATCTCGTCATCGTCGGGGCGAGCTATATCGCGCTCGAGTTCGGGCAGATGTTCCGGCGCTTCGGCAGCCGCGTGACCTTGCTCGTGCGCGGCGAGCGCATTCTGACGCGCGAGGATGAGGACGTAGCGCGCGCGATGCAGGGCGTGCTCGCGCGCGAAGGCGTCGCGTTTCGGTTCGGCGCGCAGATCGGGCGCGTGGAGCCGTCGGCGGGTGGCGTGCGCATCGTGTGCGGCGATGAAACCATCGACGCCTCGCATCTGCTTTTCGCGACCGGACGCACGCCGAACACCGACGATCTCGGCCTGACGCAGGCGGGCATCGCGGTAAACAGGCACGGCATGATCGACGTGGACGGGCAGTTGCGCACCAAAGTGGAAGGCGTGTACGCGCTCGGCGATGTAAACGGGCGCGGCGCGTTCACGCATACGTCCTGGAACGACTACGAGATCATCGCTTCGAATTTGCTCGATGGGGAGTCGCGAAGTGTCGACACGCGCATCATGGCTTATGCGGTGTTCGTCGATCCGCCGTTCGCGCGGGTGGGGATGAGCGAGGAAGAAGTGCGCAAGGACGGCCGCGAGGCGCTCATCGCGACCATGCCGATGTCACGCGTGGGGCGCGCACGCGAGCGCGGTGAAACCGATGGCTTCATGAAAGCACTCGTCGATGCGCGCACGCAGCGGTTTCTAGGTGCGGCGATTTACGGGATCGAAGGGGATGAGGTTATTCATACGTTCATCGATATCATGAATGCGGATGCGCCTTTTACTACGTTGCAGCGGGCTATGCATATCCATCCTACGGTGAGTGAGTTGATTCCCACTCTGCTCGAAGGGCTGGGGGTGTTGAGGTGATTTTTTTTTCGCCGGATCCCGTTTTGTTATTGGTTTATTAGCACTGCCCCTGTGCGGGGCGGCAGTCACTTTCTTTGCTGCTGCAAAGAAAGTAACCAAAGAAAGCAGCTCGTTAGGCCCGCGGTCACACGCAGTTTGGCCATGCTTGTCAGCCGATCGTGGGCTGCCTAAGTGTCGCCCTCATAGGTCCAACCGCGCTTGGATCGCACACGGTCTGACAAGCTAGTTGTTCAAACGCGCTGGTTCAGCACGAAACAGCGCCGGCACAGCGCTACGCGCTGCCGCAGGGTTTGCAACGGAAACCAACGAATTACCAATGCAGCGAGATAGAGCCGTTAGCAAAAAGAGTACGGGCAGACCCGATTGACCCAACGGCCGCGAAGCGGGCTGGAGCCATTTGGTGCTGAACCAGTTTGTTGTGTGGCGTGAGGTGGCGGACCGTGCGCGATCCAAGCCCGGTTAAATCTTTGAGGGCGACACTTAGGCAGCCCACGGTCACCTGGCACGCGTGGCCAGACTGCGTGTGACCGCGGGCGTGTGGAGCTGCTTTCTTTGGTTACTTTCTTTGCAGCAGCAAAGAAAGTGACTGCCGCCCCGCATAGGGGCAACGCTAATAAACCAAAAAGAAAACGGGATCCGGCAACCCAGGCCGAGGCAGACGCCGAGGCCGACGCCGACGCCGAGGCCCTAAACCCCCACCGAGGGTTTCGCCTCATCCTTCGCCACCACCTGCGCAGTCCGCGTCTCCGGCATCGCAAGCCAGACCATCAACACCGCAAGCGCGCCCGCCCCGGCGAGTCCGAAGAAGCTCATCGCAGTACCGAAGCGATCGGCAGCAAACCCCGCCGCAGCCGTCGAAAGCGTTGCCCCGACGCCCGCCGCAAGGCCGAAGAAGCCGATCGTCAAGTTGTAGTGCCCGCGCCCGCCCGCGACATCCGCCGCAATGAGCGGCAGCATCACGCCGAACACAGCCGCGCTGATGCCGTCGAGCATCTGCACCGGCACGAGCAGATACGGGCTGCTCACGCCCGCGAACAGAATCGCCCGTACCGGCAATGCGCAGAACCCGAGAATCAGCACCGGCCGGCGGCCCCATATCTGCGCCTGTCGTCCGACCCAGGGCGATAACGCCGCAACGATGAACTGCGGCACGATGATGCACGCCGCGATCACGAGTTGAACGTTGTCGCCCATGTGCGCGGTCACTTCGCCGGCGGCGAGATTCAGCATCGCCGCGTTCGACAGATGAAAAAGCACCACGCACGCCGCAAAAATCAACAGGCGCTTGTCCTTCAGCAACTCGCGCAAGGATTCGCGCTCTTCACCCTCGGGCGTGAGCCTGGGTTTGCCGGCCGGTGCGCGCGGCACGTCAGGCGGCGCATCGTAATGAATCATGCGCAGCGCGATGATCGCCGGAAAGGCGAGCGCGGCGGTGAGGAAGAACACCGAGCGCAGCGACAGATACTCGCCGAACGCGCCCATCAACGCGGCGGTGAGCGCGCTGCCGATCGACGCCCAGCGCGCATTGCGGCCAAGCCGGTCGCCGAGATCGGCCCGCGAGACGAGGGCGAGCGAGATCGCCGCCATCGCCGGAACGAGCATGCAGCTCGCGAAGCCGTGCAGCACTTCGGCGGCGAACACGGGGACGAAGGTCGGGCTCGCAGCGAGCAAAAGCGCGCTCACGATGATCGCGATGATCGCGGAGAGCGCGGCGAATTTCTTGTTGCGCATCGCATCGACGAGCGCGCCTGCCGGCAACTGGCTCGCCATCGCGCTGATCGTGCCGACGGAGAGCATCAGGCCGATCTCGCCCTGCGTCCATTTGTTGGCCGCGAGGTACGAAGCAATGAAAGGGCCGAAGCCGGTCTGCACGTTGGCGACGAAGAAGTTCAGCCAGTCGAGCGCGCGCAGACTGCGTGCAATTACCATGTTGTGAATCGGTTCTCGATGTCGTTATCCGTTATCTGGCCGGGCGCGCGCCCGAAGCCTGCGCCGGCGCCGCGCCGGACGCGCCGGCCGTGCCCGACGAAGCCGGCGCCGGCGCCGCGCTCGCAGCCGTTGCCGGCGCAGGCGCAGGCGCAGGCGCGGGCACGACGGGCGACACGATCTTGATCGGCTGCTCGGGCGCGTAGGTCGGCGCGGCCTTCAGTTGCGCGTCGTTGAAATCCATCTGCAGTTGCCATTGCTTGTTGCGCGAGAGCACATGCAGGTCGCCCCAGTTGGCCGCGACATGCCGCTTGTCGCCCGCGAGCGAGCTGGACAGATCGAGCACGAGTGCCTGGGGCTGCGCCTGAGCATCGACGAGCACGTCCACCACACGCCCGATGCGCGCGCCATTTTTCTGCGACACCGTCGAATCGACGAGCTGCGTGAAATTCGCCGGCGCCTCCGCGATGGGCTGCGGCTTCGGCACCGGATCGGCCGGTTTGCCCTTCGCCGGCGGCGGGGGCGGCACGAGGGTGATCGGCGCGGTCTTCGAGTTCGGCGTGAAGCGAAATGCCGTCCACGGAAAATTCACCTTGCGGTCGCCGACACCGAGGAAGCCTGCCAGATTCACCATCAGGAGCTTCGGCTTCGCGGATCCGTCGATATACATGTCCACCGCGCGGCCGACGACCTTGCCTTCGGGGCGCTGCACCTCGGCATCGAGCAGGCCGTGCAGCTGATCGTGCTGCATGATGCGCGTCGAAATGATCTGCGGCGGAGGCGGCGGCTCAGGCGGTTCCGGCGGCGGCGCAACGGCCGGCTCGGGTGGCTTCGGCTTGACGACGCGGCGCTTCGGCTTCGGGGCCGGCGCTGGCTTCACCGTGGACGCCGGCTCCGGCGCCTGCACGGCGGGCAAGGGCTCTTCGGGCTCGCCGGAGCCGGCTTCCTCGGGCGCCGGAATATACGAATGCTCGACGATCGGCGCGGGCACTTGCTTGGGCATCAGCCCGCATGCGGAGAGCGCGAGCGCGGCGGCGACCGGAAGGCTTGCAGTGAGACGCAGCGCGCGCAACATGCGCGCAATGGCGACGATGAGCGCAGCCACGCCGGATATCAGCCGCGCGGCGGCACCGAAGGCGCTGTCTGCCCGACACGCTCGCGCGGGCGCGTGGTAGCTGATCGGCGACGCATCACCCCGATGCGAGATACCGCCTGTCATCGCAAAAGCTCCATGGTTCCGGGTCACCTGCTTGTCTGGTTCGTTGTTGGATCGGTGGTGGTCAGATCGATTCGACGTGCGCGAGGCGTCGCTCGTTCAGCGGACTGAATAATGCATGCAATGAACATCATGCCGGTCGAATGTCTTCATGCGTCGGGCGCTCGACTGCGCTCATCCGCTGCCCTTGCAAGTCGTGCCGCAGTGTCGGGCGCGCCCATCTTTTCGGCGGCGTCCCGGGCCGAGAAACCACCCGCATCACGCGCATCCGGGTCAGCGCCGCGCGCAATCAGCAGTTCGACGATCTCCACGCGGTTGAACATCGCCGCGATCATCAGCGCCGTGCGTCCGTCGGGCGATGCGCCCTCGACATCCGCGCCGTATTCGAGCAGCGTTTCGATCACCTCCCTGAAGCCCTTGAACGCGGCGCCCGCGATCGGCGTCTGGCCGTTATCGTTGCGCAGGTTCGCGTCGGCATGGTGCTCGAGCAGCACGCGCACCGCGTTCGCATGGCCGTGGTAGCTCGCTAGCATCACGAGGCTGTCGCCCTTGTCGTTGCGCAGATTGGGCGGCAAGCCCTTGTTCAGCAGCGCGTCGAGCATAAGCGCATCGCCACGGCGGGCGACATCGAACACTTCGCTCGCGAACGCGATCATGTCGTCGTCGGGGCCGTCGTTCGATTGCTGCGTCGGGTTCCGGTTCTGGTCGTGCTGCATGGATCACTCCATTTCGATCGCGTCGCTGCGCGGGACTGAGTTCGTCGGGATGCGTTCGGCGCGTGTCGCATCGCGTCTGCATTTCGAATGCACGTCGAATGCATTCAATCTGGCATTAGGAATGCAACACACATGCATGCAAAATGCGAATGCGGACGCGGGATCAACCGGGAGCATACACAGGTTTGCTTGCAGGCCGCGCTTTCCGCGCGGGCGCGTGGCCCGAAGCGGCAGCACGAATCGCGCCATGTCGGTGCGCCTTTGTGCCTCGGGAGCGCGCTGCTTGACGCTTATTCGCGCGTCCCGTTAGGCTCGATATGACTTTCACTCTACGCACGCGAAGTGCCATCGCATATGAATCAGGCATCATCCGGCCCGGGCGACACTGCACATTCCGACACCGCCGTGCGTCGCCGCGCGCCCGCTGCCGAACGCAATCGCGATGCGATTCTATCGGTGCTCGAGCGCGTGCTGCCGCGAAGCGGCGTCGTGCTGGAGATCGCGAGCGGCACCGGGCAGCACGCCGCGCATTGCGCGGCGGCGCTGCCGGGCATTGTCTGGCAGCCGAGCGATCCCGATGCGGAAGCGCGCGATTCCATCGCCGCCTGGCGTGCCCACGCAGGGCTCGCGAACCTGAACGCGCCGCTTGCGCTCGACGTGCTGAATGACGATTGGGGCATCGGGCACGTGGCGGCGATCGTATGCATCAACATGATCCACATTGCGCCGTGGGAGGCCGCCGAGTCGCTCTTTCGCTGCGCCGGCGCGAGACTGTCGGCGGGG
This sequence comes from Caballeronia sp. INML3B, assembly GCF_023631305.1. NCBI lineage: Bacteria > Pseudomonadati > Pseudomonadota > Betaproteobacteria > Burkholderiales > Burkholderiaceae > Caballeronia > Caballeronia sp. INML3B. The sequence continues at coordinate 13,308 of NZ_JALQDI010000010.1, read as the reverse complement.
GGCGTCCTGTACCTGTACGGGCCGTATCGGCGTAACGGTGCGCATACCGCGCCGAGCAATGAAGCGTTCGATCAGCAACTGCGCGCGCGAGACCCGCGTTGGGGCGTGCGCGACCTGGAAGCGGTCGCAGCACTCGGAGAAGAGGCCGGCTTGACGCTCGTGGAGACCGTCGCGATGCCGGCCAATAACTTCAGTGTCGTGTTCGAGAAGCGGGCTTAGAGCGGACCGCGCTCACGCTTCGCCCGCTCGCGCCACGAACACGCCGCGCCACGGCACGGTCGCCAGCAGGGACGCCGCGACAATCATCCCGCCGCCGATCCAGCCCGCCATCGACACATGCTCGCCGAGCCATGCGCTCGCGAAAATCGCGCCGAACGCGGGCTCGCTGCCCATCAACAGGGAAACGCGCGTCGGGCTGCTGCGGCCGATCGCGTAGTTCTGCGCGAAGAACGCGAAGAGCGTGCACGCGAACACGAGATACAGCACCGAGCCCCAGAACATGCCGTGACCGGTAAGCGCGGGCAAGGGCTGCCATTGCGACGGCGCGAACATCAGGGCGATCATCGCGCTGCCCGCTGCGACGACGCCCGCCTGCACCGCCGTCACGGTGAGCGCGGGCAGCGGCGCCGCGCGCATGACGCGCTTGGTCACGCAGACCGACAGCGCACGCAACGCGGCGGCGGCGAGAATGAGCCCATCGCCGATATTGAAATCGAAGGACAGCGCGCCGTCGCCCGCGAGCAGCCACGCGCCTGCGAACGACACGCCGACCGCGAGCCACTCCGCCGCGCCGGGACGGCGTCTTAGCAGCGCCCATTCGACGAGCGGCGTCAAGACGACGCACAAGCCGATGAGAAACGCGGCGTTCGCGGCGCGCGTATGCAAGACACCGAATGTTTCGGCCAAAAAAATCGAGAGCAGCAGCAGGCCGAGGACGAGCACGCCGTGCAGCGTCGCCGCGCTCGCATGCCTTAGATGACGCAGACTCACGGCGAGCAGGCAGAACGTGATGCCGAAGCGCAACGCAAGCAGCGCGAGCACCGGAGAGAACGCGAGCGCGGTTTTGACGATGCCGTAACTGCTGCCCCACACCATCGCGACGACGAAGAGCAGCAGATCGGAGAGCGGAAGCAGGCGTCGGGCGGGCGATTCGATGGACATATGGCGGCTCCAGGAGGGGAGCCGTCATTGTCGAATGATGCAGTCGAAGCGATAATCCGGTTCGGACGCACAGCTTTCTTGTCGCAACTGCACAAATGAGCCCCGCCGATCTTTTCGACCTGATGCCCGATATGGCCGTATTCGCGCGCGTCGTCGATGCGGGCAACTTCTCGGTCGCCGCACGGCAACTGGGCAGCACGCCATCGACGGTGAGCCGCCAGATCAAGCGGCTCGAAGAGGCGCTCGCCACGCGCCTCCTGGAGCGTTCGACCCGCAAGATTCGCGTGACCGAGTCCGGATATCAGGTGTATCGCCATTGCCGCGACATGGCAGCGGCCGCATCGGGCGCGGTCGACGCGGCGGGACAGTCGTCGGGCAAGCCGCAGGGGCGCGTCGCGCTGTCCGCGCCCACGGCGTATGCAAAATCCGTAATTCATCCGCTCGTGCCGGCGTTTCTCGCGGCGTATCCGGACGTCGATCTGCAACTCGTCTTCGCCGATCACGACATCGATCCGCTCGACAGCGATGTCGATCTCGTCATCCGCGCGACGAGTCAGCCGCCGCAAGGGCTCGCCGCGCGGCCGCTCGGGCGGGTGCGCTGGCTGCTGTGCGCATCGGCGGCGTATTTGCGTGAGCGCGGCGTGCCGTGCCAGCCGCGCGAGCTTGCGCATCACGACTGTATCCATCTGGGCGAAACCGCCGACGACAACCGCTGGCGCTTCACACGAAGCGGCGAAACGGTGACGGTCGCGGTGCGCGGGCGCTATATCGCCAATCACGCGGGCGCGCGGCTCGAAGCGGCCGAAGGCGGCCTCGGCATTGCGGCGCTGCCGGAATTCGCCGCCCGCGATGCGCTCGCGTCGGGCGCGGTGCAGGCCGTGCTCGCGGATTGGGAGATGCAGGCGCGCGCCTATCAGGGTCCGGTGTGGCTGCTTTATCCGCCCAACCGCTTTCTGCCGCCGAAGGTGCGCGCGCTCATCGATTATCTGCAGGCGCAACTCGCTGAGCGAACGTGAAGTGCGGCACCGTCCCGGCCATTCGGCACGCGCCGAAATGACCGTCGCCGTGTAGACTGCGAATGGTCGTTCAATGCGCCGCGTGTGGATGCGGCGCTCAATCCGATCTCCTTTCATCGGAGGCGTCGTACATGCAGGCAGCGTTGCCGCAGGGCGAGCAGGAAGCCGGTTCCATCGATACACCGACGAAGCCGCCGCGCGATCTGCGCCGGGTCGACATTCATCCCGATCACTGGTATCCGCTCGCGTGGTCGAGCGAGGTGAAGACCGGCCATGCGCACGGCGTACGCTTCGCCGGCGATCCGATCGTGCTCGTGCGCACCGCGTCGGGCAAGGTGTTCGCGCTCGAGGACCGCTGCGCGCATCGTCAGGTGCCGTTGTCGGCGGGTGTCGTCGATGGCGAATCGATCCGCTGCTGCTATCACGGCTGGACCTACGACTGCACCGGCCGCTGTACCGATATTCCCTATCTCGGACGCGAGCGCCTGCCCAACGGCGTGCGCGCGTATCCGTGCCGGGAGGCGGGCGGGCTCGTCTTCGTGTTCACCGGCGATCCGGCGCGCGCCGACGCCGCCAAGTTTCCCGACCTGAGCTCCGCCACGGATCGCGCCTACAAGACGCGCCGCTTCGGCCGCGAGGTGAAGTGCCACTATTCCTTCATGCACGAAAACCTGATGGACATGAACCATCAGTTCCTGCATCGGCGGCAGATGGGCAGCATGCGCGCGCGTTCGCTCGGCAGACGGCGCGGCGAGGACTGGATCGAAGTCGACTACATCTTCGCGCGCGAGGCGGGCAAGCAGCCGATCGGCGAGGCGCTCGTTTTCGGGCAGAAGCGCGGCACGAAGCCCGACGACGGCGAAAAGGACGTAATGACGATCCGCACCGAATACCCGTACCAGACGCTCAAGATCCGCACCAAGGACGACACGATGGTGATGGATCTGTGGATCGCCTACGTGCCGCTCGATGCGGAGCAGCGCACGAACCGCACATTCGGTCTCTTGTCGATCCGCCGCCCGAAGATTCCGCTCCTGCTCGATGCCGCGTGGCCGCTGCTCGTCTGGTTTACCGAGCGCATCTTCAAGGAGGATCGGTGGATCGTCGAGCGCGAGCAGGAGGCGCATGACCGGCAGGGCGCGGACCACAATCACGAGGTATTTCCGGTCATCATCGAACTGCGCGCGTTGCTGACGGAGCGCGGCGTGCCGCACGGCGCGGGCAGAAGCACGGGCGACACGCGCCGCGTGCACTTCATTCAGCCGATCCACGAGCAGCCCGCGTCGTGAGAAGTGCGGCGATGCGCCGATTGCACGCTTCGCGCGGTGGCGCTATACAGAAAGCAGAGACCACACACGGAGGACCATCATCATGAACAGCGACCCGAACAGGCCGCGCGACGACGACGCATCGGGTATCGGAGAGGCGCATCCCGAGGTCGAGCATTTCGATGCGGCCATTTCACACGTCGACGAATCCTATGCCGCGGGCAAGATGGCGGCCGGCGCGGCGAAGGGCATTCTGTACAGCATCATCGAGACGCTCGGCACGCTCGTCGGCGATCCGGACCTGCCTTCGCACGCGCGTTCGGGCTATGAAGGTTTGCTCGAGACGGCGCGCGAACTGCGCTCGAAGATCGAGCATTAGCCGTTCGATCGGGCGGCGCAAGCTTGCAGCGCGTTCGCCCGATATTCAGCTTCGCGTTTGCGCATCGTCGGGTAGCTTTCAACATTTGCGATGCGCTGGCGCGTCCCGCCGCCTGAAAAACGCGTGCGCGCCATTTAGGCTGCACTCGGGCATCTGACCTTTCATTCTTCGACTTGCACCGCTGATCCTTGCAGCGCAGCAATCGCGCCACTCTCGCGCCAAAAGGCCGCGTCTGCCGATGGAACGAACGATCGCATTAAAGCAGTCCGGCGCGCCATCAATCAGCCTCGTTTGCATCCTCAGTTCGCCACGGTGTCGTCAGCTCAGCGTCAGTTTCATGCCCGGTTGCCCAATATCTGCGCGTCAGAAAATACTGGTTAACCAGACAGTGAAAAAAAACGACACCCACGAGCGTCTTTCTTTCCCATTCGGTCTGTAAGCCATACACTTGCCCACGATAAAAGTTACGAGTTGAAACATAACGAAGCCACCATTCGGGGGCACCGGTTCCACGACTCGCACGCAAGTAATTGCCCACCGCTTGAGGAGAGAAAATGAAGGGTTTCACACTGACCAAGGCCGCAGTCGTCGCAGCCACGGCGTTCGCCGCCGCGGCACCGGCGTTCGCGCAAAGCAGCGTCACGCTGTACGGTATCGTCGACGATTCGATCGTCTACCAGAGCAGCCAGACGAACCTGGCCAAGACGAACCCGGGCCGCTCGAACGTCAAGATGGCGTCGGGCATTTGGGCCGGCAGCCGCTTCGGCCTGAAGGGCGCGGAAGATCTGGGCGGCGGCAACAAGGCCATCTTCCAGTTGGAATCCGGCTTCGACATCAACAGCGGGCAACAGCAGTTCACCAACGCGATGTTCGGCCGCCAGGCATGGGTCGGTCTGACGAACCCGGGCTACGGTACCGTTACTCTGGGCCGCCAGTACACCTCGTACTACACGCTGCTCTCGCCGTATAGCCCGACCAACTGGCTGACCGGCTACTTCGGCGCGCACCCGGGCGATCTGGACGGTCTGGACACGATCTACCGTGCGAACAACTCGGTGGTCTACACGTCGCCGAAGTTCTACGGCGTGACGGTGAGCGGCTCGTACTCCTTCGCGGGCGTGCCCGACAGCGTGTACCAAGGCTCGACCTGGTCGGCGGCGATCCAGTACCAGCAAGGCCCGATCGGTGGTGCGGTGGCGTTCTCGCGCATCAACAACGCGGCCAACGGCGGCGGCATCTACAACAGCAGCTCGACGACGATCAACAGCACCGCGGCGACCGATGGCTCGGGCCAGCCGGGCGTGTCGGCGGTGACGGCGGGCTACCAGCGCGCGCAAGCTCAGCAGCGCTTCGCGGTTGCGGGCGGCTATCAGTTCAACAGCGCGTGGGACATCTCGGTCACGTACACGAACGTTCAGTACATTCCGGGCGTGAACTCGCTGTTCACGGACGAAGCCGTGTTCAACACGGCCGGCACGGTGCTGCACTGGAAGGCGACGTCGGCATGGGACTTCGCGGCGGGCTACAGCTATACGTGGGCGAGCAAGGCGAACGGCATCAACGACGCAGCGTCGTACCACCAGTTCAACCTGTCCCAGTACTACTCGCTGTCCAAGCGCACGGGCCTGTACGCACTGGAAGCATTCCAGCGCGCGAACGGCAACACGCTGGCAGTGCCTTCGGGCACGACGGCGAACCGTCAGACGGCAGCGAACGCGACGATCGGCGATGGCTTCCAGAGCGCACCGTCGGCATCGCGCAGCATGTTCGCGGCAGGCGTGGGTATCATCCACCGCTTCTAAGCGACGCTTCGCGGCGTGATGCATTAGGCATTACGCATGTTGTATGCAAAACCCGGACGCCTCGTGCGTCCGGGTTTTTTTTGCGCGCAGTGCAATCGTTGCCTCAGATGAACATTCCCCCCGACACCTCCACGCGCTGCGCTGTCATCCACCGATTGCCGTCCGAGAGCATCGCCACGATCGCACCGCCGATATCGTCCGGCAAACCGGCGCGCCCGAGCGCCGTGTTATCCGCGATGAACCGATTGGTGTCGTGATCGTCACGCACGACGCCGCCGCCGAAGTCCGTTTCGATCGCCCCCGGCGCGATGGTGTTCACCGTAATGCCGTGCGGCCCGAGCTCTTTCGCGAGATAGCGCGTGAGCACCTCGATTCCGCCTTTCATCGCGGCATACGCCGCAAATCCCGGCAACGCGAAACGCGTGAGCCCGCTCGACACGTTCAGGATCGCGCCTTCCTCGTGGAGATAAGGCAGGAGAGTCTGCGTCAGAAAGAACGGTCCCTTCAACTGGATGTTGACGAGCTCGTCGAACTGCGCGGGCGTGGTTTGCGCGAAGAGCGCATGAACGCCGATGCCCGCGTTGTTCACGAGAAAATCGAAGTTCTCGCGCTCGAAGGTGTCTTCGAGCGTCTTGCAGAGCGCGTCCCCGAAGGCCTCGAAGGTCTCGCACCGGGCGACGTCGAGCGCCAGCACGGCTGCCTTGCCGCCGCCTTTCGCGATTTCATCGACGAGCGATTGCGCGGCTTGCGCATTGCGGTTGTAGGTGCCGATCACGCCGCAGCCCTGCTGCGCGAGCTTGAGTGCGGCGCTGCGTCCGAGTCCGCGGCTCGCGCCAGTGATGACCGCGATCTTGCCGCTCATGGTTGCATTCACGGTGACTGCTCCTCTGTTTGCGTGCCCGATGGTTCAATGTAGGACGGCGCGGCGCGTGCAGGAAAGGCACGTCGATGCTGCAACGCACAGGCCGCGGGCGCGGCCTTTGCTGCATTGTTTCGATCGATGCCCGGACCGGAGAATCGCACCATGGTCGATCATGAAAGCAAGGAAGGCAAAGCAGAGCGGCGCGCAAGTCTCGAACGCCCGTTCAGGCTCTTCGCGGTGGAGCAGCGCGTGCTCGCGCAGAACGTCGACGGCAAGGTCATCGACATCGGCGCGATGGATTCGAAGAACGGACAGTTCTGCGCCTGCATGGATTCGGGCGATCTCGTCACGGAGCCGAAGCGCAGCGCCGAGCTTGCGTTGAAGGCGCTCGCCGGCAAGCTGTCATTCGATTATCTCGACGGCCTTTTCACGAGCGAGCGCGAGGCCGAGGTGATGGGCCGTCTGCAGGATTATCCGAGCGTCGAGTTCGAGCTCGACGAGACCTGAAGCTCACACGCCGGGCGGCGGCCCGACAGGGGTGCCTCCCGGCATCGCCGTCCTTGCGGTGTTCTTCGCGAGACCCGTGGCGCGCAGCGCACCGCCGTCGGGTCGCGGGGTTCTCGCGGGCGGATCGCCGCGCGGCGGAAACATCGCGGCGACGAGCCGATCGACGAAAAAGAAGAATTTGTCCGACGCGTAGCCCGCGACGAACGCGATCGCGAGCGGCGACACTTCCTTGCCGCCTTCCAGCAGTTTGCTGAAAAGCCCGATCGAGATGCCGACGATGATCGCACTCGTCACGTGTGCGCGGTTGGCGACCTTCGAATGTTCCGGGTGGAACGTGTTGGCCGCCGAATCGGCGGAGAGCTGCCGCAGGATCGCGGCGCACGCGCCGAGCCACGCGTAGAGCACCGGCAACAGGAAGCCCGTCACCGCGCCGACGATCGACAGAATGATGTCGTTCGCATACAGCGCCATCGCGCGAATGTCCTGATACACCGCGATTTTCTGAAAGCCTTGCGCGACGGCTTCGACATCGGTCGGCAGGTGAGTGTCGCCGGGCTCGGCGCTAGGCTTCGCCAGCAGCGGCAGTGTGATTTCCAGCACTTTGCGCGCGACGTCGGGATTGCATTGCCAGTCGCCGCTCGTGGCCTTGCCGCCGTAATACTTCGGCGAATGCGACGTGCGATACGCGCCCTGGAAATTGAGCACGTTTTCCTCGGCGTCGCAGGGCGCTTTATAGGGACTGCGTATCGCGCCGAGCCCGAGACTCGTCGTGAACGCGCTGATGCGTGACACGTCCGCGAAGAGCTGGCGATTGTTGGTCGCGAAGCGCTGCAGTTCCTCCTTGATCTGCAAGGCGGGCTGCGAGTTCTGCAGCGCTACCACGGCGGCCGAGTCTTTCTTGTCGGCATCGGCAATGGCGACCGCGTGCGCCTGCAACTGGTTATGCAGCGTCAGCGCGGCTGCATCGTTCGCCTTGACGACGGTCGCGATATCCGTCGACACCTGATTTGCCACGAAGAGCAGACACGACAGCGACACGACGAGCAGCGTCAGCGCGATCGCCGAATGCGTGTAGATGCGGATCGCACGGCGTGCGCCTCGCCGCGCTTCGTCGCCCGCCGTTTCGGCGACGACGGGCGTCACCGCGTGCGCGATGCGGCTCATCGCGGCGTAGAACGCGCTCTCGATTTCGGGATTCCACGTGTGGTCCTGCTGCGCGGTGCGCGCCTTCGACATCGCTTCGATATCGTGCTCGTCGAGCGGTTTGCCATTCTTCGCGCCATACGAAACGAGGTCGCGGCAGTGATCGAGATCGACGACGATGCGTCGCCCCGGATACTGCACCGATGCCGCGATGCGGCTCATCGCGCCGTAGAACGCGCTGCCGATCGCACGGCTCCAGATGCCTTGATCGAAGGCGGCCCGGGCGCCGCGCACCGCATCGACGTCGGTCTTCTCGAGGATGGTCCCGGTTTCGGCCGCATGCGAGATCAGCGCCTCGCACTTGGCGATGTCCGCCGCCGCGCGCGGGCCGGGCTCGCCGTCGCTGAAGTCGTCGTCGTTCGTCTGGGCGTCGATGTCGGCCGGCGCGCCATGCCCGGTGAAGTCCGTCGTCGTAGTCGTGCTCATGCCGGTCTCCTCGTGTCCGGGCGGAGCATAGGCTGCGGGCGGACGTCGGCCCGAGCCACGCGCCTCGGGCAGATGGTTTCACATGCAACTACTTACGCGCGGCCGTCGAAAGCACTGCGTCGAAATCTGCGATTCGTTCGCATCGCAAACGTTTGATAGACGAATTCTAGGCATCGTTTTTTAACGACGTGTGCGGGCATGCGCACACAAGTCGTCAGGCGATGCGGATTCCTGAATTAATCTCCGACGGGCAGCGTTTTCAGCTGCGCGACGAGCGCCGGATACATGTCGAGAAAACCGGGCGCGCTCAAGCGTTGAAGCAGGCTCGGGTCGATTGTTTCATTCAACGCCGTTCCCGCTACGCGTGGCTCCTTTTTGCACACGGCCTGCAAAAACGGGTGATGCGCGGTGAACTCGGTGTACGAATCGATCGGCTGCGACTGGAACGCCTGCGGCGGTATCGCGATCGGACCGCCGATCGAAAGGCCGTGGTCCGCTGCCTTTCTGCGAAGCCACTCGGCGGGAATGAGCGGCAGCAGATCCTCGGGCGTGCGCGGCGGCGTGACGTAGCCGCCGCCCACGTTCGCATGCGCGCCCGCGAACCAGCGTTGCTCGAGGGGCAGATTGCTGCCGCGCGTGTCGGCGCCGGGCGTCCACAAGGTCGGCTTGTAGAGCGAGCGAAACTCGTTCGCGGCGATCGCGTGATAAGCCGCCCTGGTTCTGTTCGAGAGCGTCGTGTCGTGGAACTTGTAGTAGCTCGAAAAGCCCGGCACCGGCACGCCGTCGAGCGGAATGCCGAGTTCACCGACGGTATCCCATACGCCGATGAATTCGACATCGACTTCCCGCGTGAACTGCTTGCGGAACTCGACCACCGATTGATCGGCAGGCCCGACGTCCTTGTCGCGATAAACGCCATACGCCTGATCGATCGACTGCGGGCTCCAGTCGTTCGCGAGTCCGCATTTGCGGATCAGCCCGGCGAGGCTGCGCGCGGAATAGGCGCCACGGCTGAAGCCGAAGATGTAGATCTTCGCATCGGACTTGTAGCGCTGACATAGCCACGCGTAGCCGCTTTTGATGTTGTCGCTCAGACCGTCGCCGAACGCGCCGCCGAGAAACTTGTTCGCGAGCGAGAAAAGCCCGTTGCCTTGCGTGCCGACACCGGGGACATAGAAGGTTTCCTGCTGGTCGGTCTCGGGCGCGAGCTTATAGAGCAGATACGCATTGGTGCGGTCGTTGGGCTCGTTCCACGTGCCGTCGAAGAAGATGGCGAGATTCATGAGCGCGCGGGTCTCCGTGTGTGCCGTTCGTCGCGGCGCCGGTATGACAAAAGACGCCGTCAAGTAAGGAATAGGTAATTCGCGCGCGGTGCGCAAGCACGCGAACGGTGCAAACGGCGCTCATGCGAAGGCATGCTGGATTTTGGCGGAAAGACGAGGGATGCCAGGAGCAATGAAGCACGCACGCGCCGCGCAGCGTTGCGGCCGATGTGCGATCCTAGTCTCGCGGCGGCACTCGGGGCCTGCCGCGTTCAATCGCGGGGTGAATCATGAAAAGAACGCCTTTCGCCACGGTCATCGTCCTTGCGGCAGCGACGCTCGCCGCACCCGCTTTCGCACGCGACGACGGGCCGCGCTTCGCGCAGGACCGGCTCGATGCGCTCGTCGCGCAGCACAGGGAAGCGAGCCGTCACATCGCTCAAGAGACATCGCAGGACAAGCAGGCTCAGTCGAAAGCGCAGCGGCACGGCGCTTCGTAAGACGACTTCGCTTGCGGCCTGACAAGGCACCTCGGGTCGCAAAAGCCTTCGATGAACCGGCGTGCAACGCGCCGGAAGCGATCGTGCGCGCCAGGCTCCCAACGGTATGAATTTTGCGGCTTCGGCCCGGGTGTTCCGCGGCCGTGGGCCGTCGATCCTCCTTATCTCCTTCATATAGAGCCATGACAAGGAAAGCCTTATCGGTTGCCATTCTCTCCGTCTCCTTTCTCGCAGCAGGCTGCGCGGGCATCGGCCCGGGCCGCCTCAAGGCCGATCAGGTCGATTACGCCCGCGCGCTCGGCGATGCGAAAAAGCGTGAAATACTTGCCGCGATTGTCGGATTGCGCTTCGCGGACGCGCCGTCGTTTCTCACCGTGAGCAGCATCATCGCCGCGTATACGTTCGATACCACGGGCGGCGTCGTGCTCAATGCCGGCTCGGGCGCGCAGCCGAACTACGCGCAGGCGACAGGCAGCGTCTCCTACTCGAATCATCCGACGTTCACGTTCACACCGACGACCGGCGATGCCTATGCAAGCGCCTATATTCGTCCGCTTTCCCCTACGCTCGTATTGCCGCTCGCCGAAAGCGGCATTCCGATCGATCTGCTGTTGCGCATCACCGCGCAGTCGATCAGCGGCTTGCAGAATGGCAACGCACTGGGCGGGCCGAACGCATCGGGCTCGCCCGAGTTCTTCCTGCTCCTGCAGGCGTTGCGCAGGCTACAGCTGGCGGGCGAACTCAACATCGAAACGCGTAACACGGATGACAAGAACGGCAAGAGCGACAAGAGCGCGAAGGGCAACAGCCCCGACAAGGGCGGCGTCTTCATCACGCTAGGCGCGACGCGCAGCGGGTCGAACAAGGAAGTCGTCGAGGATCTCACGCTCGTGAGAAGGCTCCTGCACCTTTCGCCGAAGATGAAGACTTACGAAATCGTCTATGGACAGTCGTCGGATCGGAACCGCGTTCCGATGGTCACGCGCTCGGTGCTCGGCATCCTCACCGATCTGGGCGCGCAGATCGCAGTGCCCGACGAGCAGGTCGGCAGCGGCGCGACCAAGCCGGGCATCGGGCTGATCGGCGGGGAGACGCGGCCGACCATCATCGTGAAGGTGGGCGAGAAGGTGCCGCGGGACGCATATGTGAGCGCGCTCTATGACAAGTCCCACTACTGGATCGATCGCGGCGACTTCGATTCGAAATACGCGTTCACGGTCGTGCAGAACCTGATGGCGCTCGCGGAGGTCACGGACACGGCGAAGTCGCCGGTCGTTACGATTCCGGCGAACTGAGCCTGGCGGGGGATGGCCTGCTAACGCCGCTCGTATCGAATGTGTCGAATGCAACATGCCATCATGGATAAAGCATTTCGCATCAAAACGCAACGGGGCGACATCTCGCGGATGTCGCCCCGTTGCGCCAAAGCCGATGCGAATTGGCTGTCGAAGCTGCGCGCTTACTGGCCGAAGTAGGCGCCGAGTGCACGCGATTGGGCGCCGGTCGTGCGACCCGACTGCGACGCGCCGTTAGCGACCGAGCCGTAGTCGCTCGATTGCGTCGGTGCTTGCGCGAGTTGCGTTGCGCTCACGCGAGCTTGCGCTGCCTGGATGTTCGACGGATACGACGGGTCGCTGATGTTCGGGTTGTAGCCGGCTTTTTCGAGTTGGACGAGCTCGGCACGCACCTGAGCGCGGGTGACGGGCGCATCCGACTGCTGCGCAAAGGAAAGGGCGGGAATGGCGAGCGCTGCGGCGACTGCGACGGTGGAAATGAACGTCTTCATGTTGACTACCTCCGATTCGGATATCTGATCATACTGCCGGTTTGGTCTTAAGCAGCTTGTGAACGGAGTGTAAAGACGCGCGTTCCGAAGATCATTCTCGTTTCCGTTGAATGATCTTTGTCGATATAGGAATAATCGGACGGACGCGTTTTGCGTGGCGTCGAAATCGTTTTCGATTCGGCTCCGATAGAGCCTCGCTGCCGTTCTGCCGACGTTACGCTGCATTATGGATCTCCCCCGTGAGACCCTTTCTTTACTGATTTTGCAAAGATGCTTCCTTGACGCTGTGAATGATCATCCGCGGCTATGCCCCTACACTTCGGTCGTTCGCTCGGCATGTCATGAATTCGAAGCGCGCCGGGCTTCATCGGAATATCAGGGAGAGTCAAATGAAATCGTGGGTCAATGCAGTTATCGCAGCCGCCATCTTGTCCACACCGCTTGCGTCGTTCGCGCAATCGAGCGCACCCGTGAGTCGCGCCGAAGTCCGCGGGGAACTCGTCCAACTGGAGAAGGCCGGTTATTCGCCCATCGCGGAAGACGCGTCTTACCCGGCGAAATTGCAGGCAGCCGAAACGCGCGTCGCCGATGTGCGCCTCGCCCAAGTGCAGGCTGAAGGATATGGGTCATCGACGGGTGCGGCGTCGCAATCGGGCCGTGGCAGCAAGCGGGTCGATCCGCAGGGTGTCTTCTTCGGGCAGTGAACCAGTTCAAGATGTCCGCCGATCCGTGCTCGTAATGTGCCGCGTGCTGGTCGATTGCATCCAAAACTCGAAATGCGCTTCTCGGCGTGACTTACGCAAGGCGTGAAGCGACCTCCGCTGCCGGATAACCGGTGGTTTTGCCCAGTCCGTCTGTACGGCTGGGCTTTTTTGCGCGCCGACGCTGGGCGCTCAGACGTGTGATCGCATCGGGTTAACGCGATGCTATTTAAGTCGAAATAGCCGCAAGCAAAATTAATCAACCGGACGGTCGGTTAATAGTTATACTCGGCTCCATCGTATCTTAGAAAAGACGGTGGAACTCCGCATGTACACCCAATCCCTCGACCTCCCGAGTCCCACGCACACAAGCGAAGCGGCCCCTGGCGCCGCCGCACCCGAACAGGCCCGCTTTGACGCGGTGATGCAAGCCGA
>NZ_JALQDI010000009.1:0-45310 GCF_023631305.1 Caballeronia sp. INML3B | reverse complement strand
GTGCTCGAAGGCGAAGTGAAGATGGAAAAGAACTACACGCTCGAACAACATGAAATCGATGACGGCTTCGTGCTGACGTGCCAATGTCATCCGGTGAGCGAGCGGGTGGTCGTGAGTTTCGACGAGCGCTGAACGTCGTTCTTGCTGCAGCGAAAGACGCGCATCGCAACGATGCGTGTGAAGCCGAAGATTTCCAATCAATCAATTCAAGCGCGAAGTCGTTAGCAATGCAACCATTGCACGGCTTCGTTGTGATCGATCATCCTCCACATCGAGACTTGTCATGACTGAAGCCTTCATCTGCGATGCTATTCGTACGCCCATCGGCCGCTATGGTGGTGTTTTCAAGGACGTCCGCGCCGACGACCTCGGCGCCGTGCCCATCACCGCGCTCATGAAGCGCAATGCATCGGTGGACTGGACGCAGGTTGACGATGTGATCTACGGCTGCGCGAACCAGGCAGGCGAGGACAACCGCAACGTCGCGCGCATGTCGGGCCTGCTGGCGGGCTTGCCCATCGACGTACCCGGCTCGACAATCAACCGCTTGTGCGGTTCGGGCATGGATGCGGTCGGCAGCGCGGCGCGCGCCATTAAGGCGGGCGATGGCTCGCTCTATCTCGCGGGCGGCGTCGAGAGCATGACGCGTGCGCCTTTCGTGATGGGCAAGGCGTCGAGCGCGTTCTCGCGGTCGGCCGACATCTTCGATACCACCATAGGCTGGCGTTTCATCAATCGCGCAATGCGCGAGCGCTATGGCGTCGATTCGATGCCCGAGACCGCGGAAAACGTCGCCGTCGATTTCGGCATCACGCGCGATGCGCAGGACCGCTTCGCACTGCGCAGCCAGCAACGCGCCGCGCGCGCACAGGCCGATGGCACGCTCGCGCAGGAGATCGTTGCAGTGAACGTGCCGCAAAAGAAGGGCGAAACGATCGCGATCGATCGCGACGAGCATCCGCGCGAAACCACGCTCGAAACGCTCGCCAAACTGAAGGGCGTCGTGCGCCCTGACGGCAGCGTGACGGCGGGCAATGCATCGGGCGTAAATGATGGTGCGTGTGCGCTCATCATTGCGAACGAGGAGGCGGCCCGGCGCCACGGACTTACGCCGCGCGCACGCATCATCGGCATGGCGACGGCGGGCGTCGAGCCACGCATCATGGGCATCGGTCCCGCGCCCGCGACGAAGAAGCTCCTCGCGCGCACAGGGCTCGCGCTGGAACAGTTCGACGTCATCGAACTCAATGAAGCCTTCGCATCGCAAGGCATCGCGGTGCTGCGTCAACTGCGTCTCGCCGAAGACGATCCACGCGTGAATCCGAACGGCGGCGCCATTGCGCTCGGCCATCCGCTCGGTGCATCCGGCGCGCGTCTCGTCACGACCGCGCTGTACGAGCTGGAACGCCGCAACGGCCGCTATGCGCTGTGCACGATGTGCATCGGCGTGGGCCAGGGCATCGCCATCGCGATCGAGCGCGTCTGAGGGCTGCGAAACATGACACAGGCCATTCAGTCATCGGCGGTCGTCGGCGTGATCGGCGCGGGGGCGATGGGCGCGGGCATCGCACAAGTCGCGGCACTCGCGGGACACACCGTGCTGCTTTACGATCTCGACGGGAAAGCGCTCGACAAGGCGCGCTCGAGCATCGCGGCCAACGTGCAGCGCCTGATCGACAAGAAGAGGCTCGATCAGGCCACGGGACACAAGGCCATCGACCGCGCGCATAGCGTGACGAACCTCGCGGACATGCGCACGGCATCGCTCGTGATCGAAGCCGTCGCCGAGAGGCTCGATGTCAAGCGTGCATTGTTCAGCGAACTCGAAAGCATCGTCACGCCCGAGTGCATACTCGCGACCAACACGTCGTCGATTTCGATCACGGCGATCGCTGCGCCCCTGAAGCATCCGTCGCGTGTGGTCGGCATGCACTTCTTCAACCCCGCGCCGCTGATGGCGCTCGTCGAAGTCGTGCGTGGACTCGCAACATCGCATGACGTTGCGCAAACGGTCTACGCGACGTCGGCCGCATGGGGCAAGAGGCCGGTTCATGCAAGGTCGACGCCGGGTTTCATCGTCAATCGCGTGGCGCGGCCCTTCTATGCCGAAGCTCTGCGCGTGCTCAACGAGCAGGGCGCGGACGCAGCTTCCATCGATGCCGTCATGCGCGATTCGGGCGGCTTCAGAATGGGCCCGTTCGAACTGATGGACCTGATCGGTCACGATGTGAACTTCGCCGTGACGCTATCGGTGTTCAACGCGTACTTCAACGATCCGCGCTTCACGCCTTCGCTGATTCAGCAGGAACTGGTGAATGCGGGCTTTCTGGGTCGAAAGACGGAACGCGGCTTCTATGACTATGGCGCCAACGCCGCGAAGCCTGCTGCGCGCATCGAGACGCATACGCGCACGCCTTCGAAGATCGTGCCCGGTGAAAGCGCCCCGTTGTATGAGCGACTGCAAGCGCGCCTCGCCGAAGCGAGCGCGAGCCGTAACGATATGCCCGGCCTCGTCGCGCAAATCGACGATGCTTATCTCTTTCTGACCGATGGACGCACCGCCACCGAACGCGCGCACGCGCTCGGCATCGACAACATCGTGCTGATCGATCTCGCGCTCGATTATGCGACCGCGCAAAGCGTCGCGATCACGCGAGCGCGTCAATGCGCCGACGATGCCTACGCTGCCGCAGCCGGCGCACTGACGAAGGCTGGCTATGCCGTGGTGCCATTGAAAGATATCGCCGGCATGGCCGTGATGCGCACCGTTGCGATGCTCGTCAACGAAGCGGCGGAGGCGGTGAATCAGGGCGTCTGCACGAGCGCGGATCTCGATCTCGCGATGGAGAAGGGCGTGAACTATCCGCTCGGGCCGCTTGCGTGGGGCGAGCGCATCGGCATCGCGCGCATTCACGATGTGTTGCTCCATCTCACGGCGCATTACGGCGAAGACCGCTATCGCGCATCGCCACTCATCGCTGGCTTGCGCTATTCAGACCAACGCTTCCACTAAAGCGAATTCGCGTCATTCACTCATCGATCATTCATGCAGGAGACAACCATGGTCCAAACCATTGCACAGCAGAGCGAACTGGAACCGATCGAACGCGCGAGCCGTGACGAGCTTCAGGCGCTGCAACTCGAACGCCTGAAGTGGACGTTGCGACACGCCTATGAGAACGTGCCGCACTATCGTCGCGCATTCGACGCGGCAGGTGTGCATCCCGACGACTTGCGCGAGCTGTCCGATCTCGCACGGTTTCCGACCACGACGAAAACCGATTTACGTGACAACTATCCCTTCGGACTCTTTGCGGTGCCGCGGGATCAGGTCGTGCGTGTGCATGCATCGAGCGGCACGACAGGCAAGCCGACCGTGGTCGGCTACACGGCGAAGGATATCGACACATGGGCGAACGTCACCGCGCGTTCGATTCGCGCCGCGGGCGGGCGCAAGGGCGATACGCTGCATAACGCCTTCGGTTATGGCCTTTTCACAGGCGGCCTCGGGATTCACTACGGCGCGGAACGTCTGGGCTGCATGGTCGTGCCGATGTCGGGCGGCCAGACCGAGAAGCAGGTGCAACTGATCCGCGACTTCGAGCCGAAAATCATACTCGTCACGCCTTCGTACATGTTGAATCTGCTCGACGAGATGGCGCGACAGGGCATGGACCCGGCCAACACGTCGCTCAAGATCGGCATCTTCGGCGCGGAGCCGTGGAGCCAGGGCTTACGCAGCGAGATCGAAACGCGCGCGGGCATTCAGGCGCTCGATATCTACGGGCTTTCGGAAATCATGGGTCCGGGCGTCGCATGCGAATGCATCGAAACGAAGGACGGCCCGACCATCTGGGAAGATCATTTCTATCCCGAGATCATCGATCCGGTGACGGGAGAGGTGCTTCCCGAAGGCGCCACGGGCGAGCTCGTTTTCACGTCGCTCACGAAGGAAGCGATGCCGATGATCCGCTACCGCACGCGCGATCTCACGTCTTTGCTGCCGCCGAGCGCGCGTTCGATGCGCCGCCTCGCGAAGATCACGGGCCGCTCGGACGACATGCTCATCATTCGCGGCGTGAATGTGTTCCCGAGCCAGATTGAAGAATTGGTTCTCGCGATTCCGCGTTTGAGCGGTCAGTATCAATTGTGCGTATCGCGCGAGGGCCACATGGATTCGCTGTCGGTTTCGGTCGAAGCGCGCGCCGAAGTATGCGCGACGTTGAACGAGAGCGAACGTGCCGGTCTGTCGCGCGAGTTGCAAAGCCGCGTGAAGACGATGGTCGGCGTATCGACGCAAGTGCGCGTGCTCGATTCCGGCGCACTGCCGACGACTGCAACGGGCAAGGCGAAACGCGTGCTCGATCTACGTTCCGCAACCGTCTGAACCCTGTTTATTCAGCGCCTCGCGTTCCGCGAGGCGCCATTCGATTCCCACCAATTGGAAGCACTTGTTCCATTTCCGGTGCGGCTCCGCATTCTTCTGCAGAAATCTTTCCGCATAAACCCTCGCAACCGTTTGCGCGAATTGTTTTGTAAGCTTCTGTTGTGTCATCGTAGCGGGTGCATTCGCGCAGTCGTCGAACAGTATTCGAATAACGAACACCAAACGGGGCAGGCAGAATTTAGATGTGGATCGTCAGACTCGCGCTCAAGCGCCCGTACACGTTCATCGTCCTGTCGCTGCTCTTGCTGATCATCGGTCCGCTCGTCATCCTGCGCACACCGACCGATATCTTCCCCAACATCGATATTCCGGTAGTCAGCGTCATCTGGTCGTACACGGGCCTGCCGCCCGATCAGATGGAGCGCCGCATCACGCTGAATTACGAACGCGGCTTGTCGGTGGCGGTCAACGACATCGAGCACATCGAGTCGGAATCGCTGCCGGGCATCGCGGTCATTCGCATCTACTTTCAGCCGAACGCGAATGTCGATGAAGCGATCGCGGAAATCACCGCGCTTTCGCAGACGCAATTGCGCTCGCTGCCGCCCGGCATCACGCCGCCCAACATCTTGCGCTTCAATGCATCGACGGTGCCGATTCTGCGGCTCGCGTTGTCCTCGGCTGAACTCACCGAGCAGCAGCTCTACGACTTCGGCAACAGCTTCCTGAAGACGCAACTCGCGACCGTGCAGGGCGCGTCGGTGCCGCTGCCTTATGGCGGCAAGCAGCGGCAGATCATGGTCGATATCGACTCGCGCAAGCTGCAGGCGAAGAACCTCGCGCCCACCGATGTCGTCAATGCGATCAGCGCGCAAAACCTCATTCTTCCCACGGGCACGACGAAGATCGGTTCGACGGAGTACTCGGTCGGCCTGAACGCGAGCCCGGGCTCGATAGAAGGGCTCAACGACATCCCGATCCGCACGGGTCCGGGCGGCACGATCTATATCAAGGACGTCGCCCATGTGCGCGACGGTTTTCAGCCGCAGACCAATATCGTGCGCGTGAACGGCACGCGCGCGTCCTTACTCACGATCAACAAGAGCGGCAATGCATCGACGCTCGATATCGTCGCGCGCGTGAAGAACCTGTTGCCGACCTTGCGCGGCATGGTGCCCGACTCGCTCAAGATCGAGCCGGTCGCGGATCAATCGCTCTTCGTGCGCGCATCGGTGTCGGACGTGTTGCGCGAAGCGGTGATCGCGGCTGGCCTGACCGCGCTGATGGTCCTGCTCTTCCTGGGAAGCTGGCGCGCGACGCTCATCATCGCGATCTCCATACCGCTCTCGATGCTGACGTCCATCGTCGCGCTTTCCGCGATCGGGCAGACCATCAACATCATGACGCTGGGCGGCCTCGCGCTGGCGGTCGGCATTCTCGTCGACGATGCGACAGTTGCAATCGAAAATATCAGCCAGAACCTGGAGCAGGGCAAGGAACTGGAGCAGGCGATCCTCGACGGCGCTCAACAGATCGCAGTGCCGACGCTCGTATCCACGCTCTCGATCTGCATCGTGTTCATTCCGATCTTCCTGCTGACCGGCGTCGCGCATTACCTCTTCGTGCCGATGGCCGAGGCCGTCGTGTTCGCGATGCTCGCGTCGTACTTCTTCTCGCGCACGCTCGTTCCGACGCTCGCGAAATACCTGTTGCGTCATCACGAGCACATGGGCGGCGATGTCGAGTCGATGAAGGGATCGCGCAATCCGTTCGTGCGCATCCATCTCGCGTTCGAGCGTCACTTCGAATCCGTGCGCAATCGATATCGACGTTTTCTCGAAGCGCGGCTTTTGCATCCGGGACGCTTTGCATCGCTGTTCCTGCTGTGCTGCCTGCTTTCGCTCGGGCTTGCACCGTTCCTCGGACGCGACTTCTTTCCGTCGATCGATTCAGGCGTGATTGCGCTGCATTTGCGCGCGAAGACCGGCACGCGCATCGAGGAAACGGCGGCACTCACCGACCGCGTCGATGCGCGCATCAGGCAACTCATTCCACGCGGCGAGATTCGCTCGATCATCGACAACATGGGCTTGCCGGTGTCGGGCATCAATCTCTCGTACAGCAACACGGGTACGGTCAGTTCCGCCGATGCCGACGTGCTCATCAGCCTGAACGAAGATCACGCGCCGACCGAAGGCTATATCCATGAGTTGCGCAAGCGCCTGCCGCAGGAGTTTCCCGGCGTGACGTTCTCGTTTCTGCCCGCGGATATCGTGAGTCAGATTCTCAACTTCGGCGTGCCCGCGCCGATCGACATCGCCATTACCGGACGCGATGCGCAGGCCAATCGCGCACTCGCGAACCGCTTGCTGGAAAAGATCCGCCGCGTGCCGGGGCTCGTCGATGCGCGCATCCAGCAGCCGTCCGATCTGCCATCGATCAATGTCGAAGTGGATCGCACCAAAGCGCTGCAAGCGGGTTTCACGCAGCGCGACGTCGCGAACAACCTGCTCATCACGCTCTCCGGCAGCCAGCAGACGACGCCCACGTTCTGGCTCAATCCGGTGAACGGCGTGAGCTACAACGTCATCACGACGGCGCCGCAATACGACATGAACTCGCTGCAATCGGTGGCCAACATTCCGGTCACGTCCGCGAGCGGCAAGACCAATATTCTCGGCGCGCTCGCAACGCTATCGCGCGGCGCGCGCGATGCGGTCGTGTATCACTACAACGCGCAGACCACCATCAATCTCTATGCGACGACCGAGCGGCGCGATCTCGGCGCGGTATCCGACGACGTGCAACGCATCATCGACGAAGCGCGCGGCGAGTTGCCCAAAGGCTCGTCGATCGACATGCGCGGCCAGGTCGAGACGATGAACGGATCGTTCTCCGGGCTCGCGTTCGGCCTCATTCTCGCGGTCGTGCTCGTGTATCTCTTGATCGTCGTGAACTTCCAGTCGTGGCTCGATCCGTTCATCATCATCACCGCATTGCCGGGCGCGCTCGCGGGCATCGTGTGGATGCTGTTCCTCACGCATACGACGCTGTCGATTCCCGCGTTGACGGGCGCGATCATGTGTATCGGCATCGCGACGGCGAACAGCATTCTCGTGGTGAGCTTCGCGCGCGCGGCGCTCGCCGAGCACGGCGATGCGGTGCGCTGCGCGCTCGAAGCAGGCTACTCGCGCTTCAGGCCGGTGCTGATGACGGCACTCGCAATGATGATCGGCATGGTGCCGATGGCGATCGGTCTCGGCGAAGGCGGCGAGCAGAATGCGCCGCTCGGGCGCGCGGTGATCGGCGGGCTGATGGTCGGCACGGTCGCGACATTGTTCTTCGTGCCGGTCGTGTTCTCGATGATCTACCGGCGCATGGAAGCACGCGGCAAGGGACCAGGCGCCACGGCCAGAGAAGCGGCGCAATAAAACAATCGATCAGTGGGTGGAGCAAGAATGGAAGAGCAGGGGTCGCAACGATCGGGCATCACGCGGCGAGGGCGTTTATGGCTCGTGATCGCGCTCGTGGTGGTCGTCGGGCTCGTCGCGCAAGGCATACTCTCGCGGCGCGCGGCGCATGCGGAACTCGAGCGCGATGCGAACGAGCATGGCGTGCAGACGGTGGAAGTCATCAAGCCGACGCGCATGAAGGCGTCGCAGGATCTCGTGTTGGCCGGCGATATCCGCGCGTTCTCCGATGCGCCGATCTTCGCGCGCACGAATGGTTATCTGAAGCGCTGGACCGTCGATATCGGCACGAAGGTGAAGAAGGGGCAGTTGCTCGCGGAGATCGATGCGCCCGAGATCAACGATCAGCTTCGCCAGGCCCGCGCCGATGCGCAAACGGCGCGCGCGAACTATCTGCTTGCAAAGACGACCGCGCAACGCTGGGCGGAGATGCTGAAGAACAATTCGGTGTCGCGTCAGGAAACCGATGAAAAGAACGGCGACATGCTCGCGAAGGAAGCCGCGCTGAATGCGGCGCAGGCGAACGTGTCGCGGCTCGAACAGCTCGTGTCGTTCCAAAAGATCTATGCGCCGTTCGATGGCGTCGTCACGGCGCGCAATACGGATGTCGGGCAGTTGATCGATGCGGGCAGCGGCAGTGCGGGCCGCGAGCTCTTTCACATTCAGGATGCGTCGACGTTGCGCGTGTTCGTCGATGTGCCGCAGGCGTATGCGCGCATGATTTCGGTCGGTTTGCCCGCGGAGTTGCTGCTCAACGAGGAGCGCAACCGCAAGTTCGACGGCGTCACGGTGCGCACGGCGGGCGCGGTCGATCCCGTCGCGCGCACGATGCGTGTCGAAGTCGATGTAAAGAATCCGACGGGCGACTTGCTCGCAGGTGCATATGCGCAGGTGCGCTTTCGTCTGACGAGCGCGAATCCTTCCTTCACGCTGCCGGGCAATGCGCTGCTGTTTCGTCCCGATGGCGTGCATGCCGCGAGCGTCGATGCGAACAATCGCGTGAAGCTCCTGCCTATCATGCTCGGCACGGACTACGGCACGCGCGTGTCCATCGTTTCCGGGTTGAATGGCGACGAGCGTGTGATCGTGAATCCGCCCGATTCGATCATCGACGGCGCGGCGGTGCGTATCGGACGCGAGGGCGCGCGCGGCGGGGCGGCGAAGCAGGAAGGAAACGAATCGTGATGATGCGCGCATCGGTCCGAATCGTTGCAGGGCTAACTATCGCCGCATCGGCGGGCTGTGCGGTCGGCCCGGATTACGTTCGGCCCGACGTGCCGGTGCCCGCGGCCTATAAATCGCAGACGCCGTCCGATGTGCCGCCTGCTGCGTCCGCCGCGGCATCGCAAGACTGGAAGCCCGCGCATCCCGCCGATGCGAAGCCGCGCGCGCCCTGGTGGGAGGCGTATGGCGACCCGCAACTGAACGCGCTCGAAGAACGCGTCGCGACTGCGAACCAGACCGTTGCCGCTGCCGCTGCGCGTTATCGCGGGGCGCGTGCCGCGGCCGCGCAGGCGCGTTCGGCTTACTTCCCGACGATCACCGCGAATGCTGCATTCAATCAGTCGCGCGTGTCGTCGAACGTGCTGTACAAATCGAGCGCGGGCATCACCGTGCCCGACTATCTGGTCGATGCGCAAATCTCCTGGGAGCCGGATCTGTGGGGGCGCATCTCGCGTGCCGTCGAGGGGGGGCGCGCGGCAGCGCAGGCGAGCGCGGCCGACCTGCAAAGCGCGATTCTGTCGATGCAGGCCGAACTCGCGACCAACTACTTCGATCTGCGCGGCACCGTTGAGGAAGAGCGGCTGCTGGACGCCACGCTGCAAGCCTATGAGAAAGCGCTCGCACTCACGCGCGATCGCTTCGCGGGCGGCGTCGCGGCGGAATCGGACGTGGCCCAGGCGGAAGAGCAGTTGCGCGCGACGCAGGCGCAACGGATCGATCTCGAGACCACGCGCACGAGCCTCGTCAACGCGATCGCGATCCTTGTCGGCGAAAATCCGTCGAATTTCGCGCTCGATGTCGCGCCGCTCAACGAAGCGCATTCGCCGCATCCGTCCGCGGCGCTCGCCGTGTTGCCGCTCAGCGTGCCGTCCGCGCTGCTCGAGCGGCGTCCGGACATCGCAGCGGCGGAACGGCGCGTCGCCGAGGCGAATGCGCGCGTCGGCGTGGCGACGGCCGCGTTCTTCCCGAACCTGCTGCTCGCCGCGACGGGCGGTCTCGAAGCGACGCGTTTTACGTCGTGGCTCGAAGCGCCGAGCCGCTTCTGGTCGCTCGGGCCGCAACTCGCGTTCACGGTGCTCGATTTCGGCGGACGCGCGGCGGCTCAAGATGCGGCGCGCGCCGCCTACGACGAGAACGTCGCGGATTATCGCCAGACGGTGCTGACCGCGTTCGGACAAGTGGAAGACAACCTGAACGCGCTGGAAGTGCTGCGCCGCGAAAGCGAAGCGCAGCGCGATGCCGTCGATGCCGCCCAGCGCGCGCTCGGCAAGGTGAGCAACCGCTACGAGAACGGCGCGATCACGTATCTGAGCGTCGTGGTGACGCAGGCCATCGTGCTGTCGGATCAGCGCACGGCGGTGCGCATCGAACGGCGGCGCATGGCGGCGAGCGTTGCGCTCGTGAAGGCGCTGGGCGGTGGATGGACCACGGTCGAACTGCCTGGCGCCGAAGCAGTGTCGCAGCGGGATTGAATTCCGCACGATGCATGCAAAATGCCACCGTGCATCACGCATGCAAAGTGCGTTTTTTCCGGCGCGCCGGGAGACACGCCGGGAACGCGCATCGAGGCTAGACGAGCAGAAACACGCCGCATGCGATCAGCGCCGCGCTCCAGAGCCAATCGACGTTGATCCAGCCGCTGCGCAGAAAGCCTAGGCCGCCGCGTTCCTGAAGGGACATCGCGAACATGGAGATCGCGGCGATCACGGCGAGCATCGCAGCGGTGTGGACGGCGAGCGCCAGCGCGGTGGCTTCGAACGCGGTGTTCGCAAGCTGGCCGGTGCATAGCGGCAACAGCGCCGGCACGAGCATCAGCCCCGCGCCGTGCGCGCTCGACATCACGAAGGACCACAGCGCGAGGCCCGCCAGCCCGGTGCGCATGCCGACGGTCGGCCGTCCGCGGTGCCCGCGCCACGCACTCCACACGCCCCAGCCGATCAGAAGCGCCCCGGATGCGCGCGCGAGCACGTCATGGCCGATCACCATGCCGAGCGTGAGCGCGCCCGCGAGCACGAGCGCGACCGATGCCGCGTGACCCAGCGCGATCGGCACGAGCGATACCAGTGCGACACGGCGGCTCTGCGCATACAGGCCGAGCGCGACCGCGAAGAGCCATCCCATCGCCGGATTGAGGCCGTGAAACGCGCCGAGGCCCGCGGCTGTCAAGAGGAGCGCGGGCGACGCGGCGTCCATGCGAAGCGGCTCGCGGCGTCTCAGGGATAGCAGTACGAATCCGACGAACAATCGCCGCCCTGCAGCCGGATCTGATGCGGCCGATGCCCCTTTGGCCAGTCGATGAAGAACTTGTCGTCGACGGCGAGGCCGCCGTTCGGATCGGCGTCGAGCTTCACCATCCAGCCGTCTATGCCTTCTGGATAAAACTGCGCATCCACCGCGCCGTAGAGCGAGTTGGTGAAGTAGACGCGGCGGCCGTCGCGGCTCACCTCGACCATCTGCGGTCCGCCGTTCAACGCGCCATTCGCGGCGCCCGGATGCGTCGCGCGCGCGACCACGCCGCCGATGCGCACCTTGCCCGTCAGCTTCGGCGCGAACGGATCGGAGACGTCGTATTGCAGCATGTCGCCCGTGCCCCAGCAGGACACGTAGAGAAAGCGATCGTCCATGGACAGATCGATGTCCGAGACGAGCGGCGGGACCGCGCCGAAGCCTTTGAGGAGCGGCGGCAGCGCATCGGCATCGGCGGGCTCGGCGGGAATGTCGATGATCTTCTTCACCGCCCATTTGTCGCCGTCGCGATACCACGTCCAGATCGACGACGACAGATCCTTCAGGCTGATCACGCAATTGACGAAGCCGTATGGCTTGGTCGGATCGTGCGCGGGGCGCAGTTCGAACACGAGCTGATACTCGTCGCCGAAGTCGATTTCCTGAATGTGCCTGCGCTTCGTGAAGTCCCAGAAATGCAGCTTGCGGCCGTACTTCGCGCCGAGCAGCAAGTCCGGCACGAGGCCGTTCTCGAAGGTATCGGGCGTGCCCCATTCGCTCGTGACCATCGTGTCGTAGCCGAGATGCCACCATCCGTCATACGCGAGCTGCTGCGGGCCGCGATCGACTTCCCAGCGGCCGAGCGGATCGAAGCTCTGCTGATCGAGCATCAGCACGCCGCCAGGCGCCTTGCCTTCGGCGTTGCCGAGCGCGGTGATATAGATCCCGCCCGGCCCGCAGTGCACCGTGTGCGGACGCGTATAGCCGGTTTTTTCCGCGAGCTCCGCGGGCTCGATCGTTTTGACGATGACGGGCTTCTTCGGATCGGGCTTCGTGTCGAGGATATGAATGCGCGACGACCGCAGCCCCGGCACGACGAGATAGCGCCGCTCCATGTGCGGATGCGGCGCGTTCGGGCACAGGCATGACGAGCAGGCGTTCCAGCCGAAGTGATGCAGCTCGTCGCCGGTATCGGGCATCGAGATTTCGCCGACGATTTTCGTGTAGTCCGGCGAATCCGGATCGACATCGACGACGGCGATCCTGTCGGGCGTCTGGCGTTCAGGATCGAACGTCGCGACGTAGGCCAGCGTTTCACGCGGCGCTTTCGCCGCGAGCCGCGGGGAAGGGTAGAAGCTCGGATCCGGTTTCCATGTCGCCATGCTGCGTCTCCCAGTTGTGTCGTCGTCGATTCGCTTGCAAAAGCACTATAGGACACGCGGACGCGACACGCTTGCGATGCCCTCGCGGCGCGACGATGCTTTTGTGCTTAGCTTTCGCATGACGCATGAATCGGCGGCGGAAACAAGGCCTAGAATACAGGCATCGCCCCTGGACCAAAAAGGAGGTAGCGATGGCCGAGCCGATGATCAGCCTGATGGCGGGAGTCATTCTGGTGCTATGCGTCGCGGTGGTTCTCGTGATGCATCACCGGCACCCGCATATCCATACCCCCAAAGCGCGCTGGCTGGATTCCCATCCGCCGCGTGACTGGCGGCACAGGCATTGAACGTGCAGCAGGACGTGAATTAAACGGATAGGGCGCCGGCATCGACCGGCGCTTTTTTTTCGCACGGCGCGCGAAGCGCGTCAGCGTCTTGGCCCTTTCATCGCCTCGGCTTCCATCGCGGCGTGCCATTCCTCGCTATTCTCGATCGGGTCCATGCCTTCGTCGATGAACGCGGACGCGCGTTCCGCCACCGAGCGCGTTTCGTCGTCGGTGTCGTCCTCGGTGACACTGTCCTCGTCGGCGGGCGGCTCCAGCATGTCCTGCAACATCGCCTCCAGTTCGGGCGTATCCCACGGTTCGCCGCGCTGCTTTTTCTTTTTGATGTAGTGCCGTACTTCGGCATCCTGCTCGGATGTCAGCGGAAGCCCGCGGAAGGTGCGGTTGGCGTCGAAGTCACTCATGTTCGTTCCTCTCGCGCAAAACCTGTGATGCGTCGGCAAGCGCCTCAAGTGTAACGCCGTTCGTCTGCGCATAAAAACGCGCGATTCAGTCAGCCGAGCGGCGGCAGGCGTCGTTCGATCGGCGTCGCTTTCACGATGGCCGTGCTCGTCGCGGCGCGCTCGGTCACTCGGGAAAGAATGTCGTCGAGATGCTCGATCGAGCGCAGAAAGAGGCGGCATACGAAGCAGTCGTCGCCCGTCACCTTGTCGCATTCGACGAACTCGGGAATGCGCCGGATCGCGTCCTCGACGAGATGCAACTGCCCGGGCAACGGCTGCACGCGCACGATCGCCTGCAGCGTGTAGCCGAGCGCGCGCGGATCGATATCGACGGTGAAGCCGCGAATCACGCCCTGCGTTTCGAGCCGGCGCATGCGCTCGGCAGTGCTCGGCGCCGAGAGGCCGACGCGTTTCGCAAGTTCGCTCACCGCGATGCGCCCGTCGCTCGCGAGCACGTTGATGAGTTCGCGATCGATGGCGTCGATGCCCACGTGGGGCGCGCTGCTGAGGTTCTTTCCCATGATGGCCTTGGATTCGAAGGTCGAAAGATGCACTTGCCTAATTCTAGGCATGGTTTCAGCGCGAGCGCCCGGATAGACTTGAACCCATCGAAAATTGCATGGCGGGCACGAGATGAACACGGAAAGAATCAATGCGCGTTTTGCGGGCGCATCGAACGCGAATGAACTGCGTCGCGGCGCGATCGAGATGTCGCTCGCAATGTTGATGTCGGGCACGATCGGCTGGCTCGTCGTGTCGTCGGGGCAGACGCTGTGGAACGTCGTGTTCTTTCGCTGCGTGTTCGGCGCGGCGACGCTCGTCGCCGTGTGCGCGGCGTTCGGCTTTCTGAAGAAGCGCTATTTCTCGTGGCGCATGATGGGGCTCGTCGCGCTCGGCAGCGTGGCGATCGTCGGCAACTGGCTGCTGCTGTTCGCCGCGTATTCGCGCGCGTCGATCTCGATGGCGACGACCGTCTACAACACGCAGCCATTCATGCTTGTGGCGCTCGGCGTGGTCGTGCTGCGCGAGCGCGTGTCGGCGTCGACGATCGCGTGGCTCGGTGTCGCGTTCATCGGCCTTGTGATGGTGGTGCGCGTCGAGCCCGCCGTGCTGGCGATGCCGGGGCAATATTTCGAAGGCATCGCGTATGCGCTCGGCGCGGCGTTCCTGTACGCGATATCGTCGATCGTCACGAAGCGCCTGAAGGGCACGCCGCCGCATCTGATTGCGATGCTGCACGTGCTGTTCGGCATCGTCATGCTCGCGCCGTTCGCACGTTTCGACCAGACGCCCGCGTCGATTACCGGCTGGTCCGATCTCGTCATGCTCGGCATCGTCAACACGGGACTCATGTACGTGCTGCTCTACGGCGCCATCCAGAAGCTGCCGACGGCGATGACGGGCGCGCTGTCGTTCATCTATCCGGTCGTGGCGATCGTCGTCGACTGGCTCGCGTTCGGGCAAAGGCTCGCGTGGCTGCAAGTGGCCGGGGCGGTGCTCATTCTGCTCGCGGCGGCAGGCGTGAATCTGCAGTGGCGGATCGTGCCGCAAAAACGGCGCGCGAAGGATTGACGCGCACTCGTATAGAATGGCGCCCCTTTCCGACTACATCGAAATCCCGCGCCATGTGGTTCAAGAACCTCCAGCTTCACCGTCTCCCCGCACACTGGTCCGTCACGCCGCAACACATGCAGCAATGGCTCGCGCCGCTCGCGTTCAACGCGGCGTCGAGCATCGAGAACGAGCGGCGCGGCTGGGTCTCGCCGCGCGGCGACGATGAACTCGTCTACACGGCGAATCGTCAGACGCTCATCGTCTATCGCGCGGAGAAGAAGCTCCTGCCCGCATCGGTCGTCACGCAGTTCGTCAAGGAACGCGCGGCCGAAATCGAAGAGCAGCAGGGCTTCAAACCCGGCAGAAAGCAGTTGCGCGAACTGAAAGAGCAGGTCACCGACGAACTCCTGCCGCGCGCGTTCAGCATTCGCCGAGATACGCGCGTATGGATCGACCCGGTGAACGGCTGGCTTGCGATCGATTCGTCGTCGGCGACGGTGTGCGACGACATCATCGGCTTGCTCGTGAAGTCCGTCACCGATCTGCCGCTCGCCAGCGTGCGCACCGCGCGCTCCCCCGTTTCCGCGATGACCGACTGGCTGCTGTCGGGCGACGGTCCCGCGGGCTTCACGCTCGATCGCGACACCGAACTGCGCTCGACGGGCGAAGGCAACGCGACGGTCCGCTATGTCGGCCACGCGCTCGAAACCGAAGACATGCGCCGGCATATCGAAGCGGGCAAGCAATGCATGCGTCTCGCGATGACGTGGGATGACCGCGTTTCCTTCGTGCTGACGCCATCGCTCACGTTGAAGCGCGTGAGCGCGCTCGACGTCATCAAGGAAGCCGCCGATCCCACCGCCGCGAACGACGACGAGCGCTTCGAATCCGACTTCATCCTGATGACGGGCGAACTCGCGCGCATGTTGTCGGCGCTGACCGAAGCACTGGGCGGCGAAGAGGATCTGCGCGCCGCCGCGTAGGGAAACAGGCGAATCAGGCGGACGGCGACGGCGAGAACGCGTAGCCGTTCTTGCCATTGCGCTTCACGGTGTACATCGTGTCGTCGGCGGCGGCGACGAGCCGCCAGTAATCGTTGACGCGATCCGGGAAGCTCGCGATGCCGATGCTCGCGCGCACGAGCGACAGGCCCATCTGCGCATCGGTTTCGCCGACGCACGCGATGATTCTTTGCGCGATCACGGCCAGTTCACCATCGCTCGAAAACTCGCTCACGAGCAGCGCGAATTCGTCGCCGCCGATGCGCGCGACGAGATCGCCGCCGCGCACCGCATGGCGGAAACGGCGTGACACCGCGATCAGAAATTCATCGCCGATGCGGTGGCCATGCGTATCGTTGACGCGCTTGAAGCCATCGAGATCGATGTACAGCACCGCGATGCGCGTCGAGCCGCGCGCGCCGCTCGCGAGCGCGTTGGCCGCTTCCTCCAGCGCCGCGAAGAGCTTGCGGCGGTTGGGCAGGCCGGTCATCGGATCGTGCAGCGACGCCTGCTCGAACTCGTTGGAAATGCCGAGGAGTTGCCGGTTGCGTTTTGCATACATGCCGAGCGCGGTGATGAGCACGCCGAAGACGATCGCCGAGAGCGCGATCAACGTATGCGACACGCTCAGAATGCGTTCGCGCACGTCCGCGCTCGCGCGATCGCGAGCGGTGCGCCACCAGGCATAGGTGGAATCGAGCGCGGAACTCGCCTCGCCGAGCGCGGTGGCGGGCGAGAGGACGGCGGAGGGCAGGGACGGCGCCGACATGGGGCTTGCCGCCACCAGCGCGTGCAGCGCCGCGAGCCGTGCCGCCAGTTCGATGCGCGACTCGCGATAAGCCGCCTGACGCTGGGTGTCGCCGGCTGGGGCGTTCTGCAGCGACAGCGCGGCCGCGCGGGCGGTATCGGCGCGCTCGACCGCTTCGAGCACGAGCCCGACATACTCCTGTTGCAGTTGCGCGGAAAAGATCGCGCGGATCTGCATCGCGAGGAACAGCAGGCCGATCAGCAGGCACAGCAATGCGGCGCCCGCGAGCGGCGCGGGGCCGGGCATGCGCATGCGTTCGAGCGCGCGCCGCACGCGGCCCGCCAGCGTGTCCTCAGGGGCGTGAATACTCCTCTCGCTGACGGTTCGGGACATTGTGTCGATAGCTCACTCGGTTAAAAAACGCGCCCACGCGGGCGAAGAGACCGCCCTCGGGCTTCGCGTGCGCCTGGCGCTTGCGCGCCTGCGCGTAGGAGTCGTTGCCGGCGCGATTCGCGGCGGCGGCCCGCGCCGTCGCGGATGGCGCGCCGCGGCGTTGCACGGCGGCGCCCTGGACGGGCGCGGCGGTCGATCCGTCGGCCTGCGACGGTCGTGTCGAGGACTGCGCGTAGGCCGTCGTCGCGAGGGTCGTGTCGGAGCCGTCCGTGCCGGTGTCGGCGACGGTGGGTTCGTCGGCGGCGTCGGCGACCGGCGCATTGTCGGCAAGCGATGCGGTGTCGATGGGCGCGGGTCCATCGTTCGACGCATAGCGGACCGCGTTGCCGGGAGCCCCGGCCAGGGGCGTTTCCACGGCCCCCGCCGACTGCGTTTGCGCGGCGATGGCGGGCTGGTCGATGCCGAGCGTGCGGCGCGCGCTCGCCATCGCTTCGGCGTACACCCGCTGATCGTGGTTGAACCACATGCCGTACGCCACGGTGCCGAGCACGCCGATGCCGAGCGCGGTCGCCGATGCCATCCACAGCGCGAGTCGCCCGAAACGCAATGGCATGCGCATGGGGCCGGGTTCGTCGTCGTAATCGATTGCAGTCTCGGGCGAATTGGTGACAGTGGGATCATTCGCGGGACTTGCGTGCTCCGCGATGCTCTCCTCGGGTAGCTTTGCGTGCTGAGGCATGACAGCGCTCTCCAGAACGTATTCGTCAGACAGCGGACCAGCGCGGACGCACGGCGCGCGCTCGCCCATATTCGCCCCGCGCGTCCCATCATCTGAACAATGAATGCGATGTGCCTGCGCGGAACGTCACAGCCGGATGCCGGTTCAGCCTGCACTGCCGGGCCATTTTTTGCCAAACAATGTAACTCGCGCCACATACCGCGACAATCCGGGCGGCGATGAGGCGCGTGAACGAAGATGCGGATGATCGCGCGCAACACCCGGCGAAAAGGGCGCGAGCAGGGTCGGACGGACCGGTGCGCCGTGATTTCACCGCATCGCGCGAGACGATGGCGAAGCAGGTTCGGCCACTCTGCAGCATTCTTCATTCCAGCCCCGATTTGATGAGCGGCGCATACATCATTCTTCAGAGGAAGTTCCCGCACGTATGTGAGGTGGCGCACATACGCGCGTGGCGGGACTTTCGGTGTGGAGTGCGCGCCACATGCCCTCATCGGCGTTTGGACGATACGACGAGCGCGATGCCGCCGAGTATCGCGACCGCGCTCGCGGCGAGGCGCGCGGTCAGCGGTTCGCCGAGCAACAGCACGCCGCCCGCCGCCGCGATTACGGGCACGCTCAGTTGCACCGTGGCGGCCGTCGCAGGCTTCAAGCCTTTCAACGCCGCGTACCAGATGACATAGCCGAGTGCCGAGGTCAGCGCACCTGATGCGACGGCGTAGGCGAAGCCCGCAACATCGAAGCGCGCATGCGCGAACGCGAGCGCGAGGGCCGACACGGTGAGGGCGAACGGCAGCGCGCGCAGGAAATTGCCCGCCGTCTCGGCGACGGGGTCGGACCGGCCGCGTCCGCGCAGCGAGTAGACGCCCCAGCCGATGCCCGCGGCGATCATCAGCGCCGACGACAGCGGATCCGGCGCGGCGAGTCCCGGCAGCACAAGCCACACGAGGCCGGCGAGCGCGAGCAGCAGGCCGAGCCACTGCGTCGCGGCGAGACGCTCGCCGATCGCGATCCCGTAGCCGATCATCGTCGCCTGCACGGCGCCGAAGAGCAGCAGCGCGCCCGCGCCCGCCGCGAGCCGCACGTAGGCGTAGGAGAACGGTGCAGCATAGACGATGAGCGCGAGCGCCGACGTCCAGTTGCCGGCGCGTCGCGCATCGTCGCGAACATGGCCGCCGCGCACGAGCAGCATCATCCACAGCACGAGCGCCGCCGACGCGATGCGCACGAGCGTGAAGCTCGCAGCGTCGATTTGCGTGCCCTTGAGCGCGAGACGGCACAAGAGCGAGTTGCCGGCGAAGGCGAGCATCGCGATGACGGTGAGCACGGCCACGCGCGCGCCATGCGGCGAGGACGCGGCTGAGGCGGCCGTAGACGTGAGCTTGGACATCGGAAGTGTGCCGGACGGTGCCGCATCACTGTAGCGCGGGCGCGCCGTGAAGGCATGCTGCAGTGCTTCAGCCGGTGGTGAAAGGCTGCGGCGGCGCATTGCCTTCGATGCCGAAGCGCTCGAATTCGGAAATCACCTGCGCGCCGAAGAGCAGCAGGGTGGCGAGCGCTTCGAGGCTGAACAGCACGACGATCGACGTCGTGAGCGAGCCGTACACGACGCTCACTTGCGAGAGCGTCGCGAAGTACCACACGAGCACGTGGCGCGTGATTTCCCAGAGCACGGCCGCCGTCACGCTGCCGAGCAGCGCGAGCCGCAGCGACGGCCTTCCGACCGGCATCACGAGATAGATCGACGTGAGCACGAAAATCTCACCGGCGACGCCGAGCAGATAGAGCAACACCCGCGACACGCCTTTGAGCGACACCTCGACGCCGAGCAGATCGACGCTATTGCTGCCCATCGCCTGCAAGCCGTTCGAGACGAGCGTGACGATCAGCATGCCGACGCCGAGAAACAGGATGTAGCAGTACGGCAGGAGCGCCGAGAGCAGAAAATGCCGCCGCCGGATCGCGACGCGATGCACGAAGATCACGGACATCGCGTTCTCCAGCACCGTGAAAGCGAGCGAGCTGAAGAAAATCATCGTGACGAGCAGAAGCCAGCCGAGCACCGCGCGATGGGCGAGAAAGTTGGCGAGCTCACGTACCACTGCGCGCGCCTGGCCGGGCACGAGCCATTCGAGCAGATGCGCGAGTGTGTCGAGCAATTGCTGCTGTCCGATGAATTTCGACAGCACGATCACGATCAGGATCAGCAGCGGAACGATGGACAGAAGCGCGTAGTACGCGACCGCGCCCGCGAGCAGCATGCCCTGATTGGCGCGAAAAGCCCGCAGCGTGCGCATCGCGAAGGCGAAAGGATGACGTGCGACGCTTTTCACCTGCGGGCCCAGCACGGGGCCCAGAATCTTCGACATGGAACCTCCGCGGCGCGATGCTGCCCATCTTGTCCGGACGAGCAAGTATCGCTCCCGTATGCGCTCGCGCGCACGGAAGATGTCAGCCCGGGCGACGCGCCTCGCTGCGTGCGGCCGCCTGCTGCGCGGCTTCTTCGAACGCAAGATCGAGCAGGGTGTCGACTTCCCCCGCGGGAAGCTCGGTCGCGTCGACGTTGCGCAATCGGCAGAAAAGCGCGAGCGCCTCGGCTGCGGCGGCGAAAGCGTCGTTCATGTCGCGGGAATTAAGGCGTCGTTTTCTCATGGTTCACATAACGGCAGCCGCACGGCCGGACTTTAATATGCCGCGACGCAGCGCACTGCCGCATGCACCTTCATCTTTTGGATGGATTAATCTAGGTACATAACACGCGCCCGTCGAAGGCACAGGAGGACATCATGGCCGCATCCCACGCAACCTCCGCCGCCGACGCGCTCGGCGCCGACGCCGAAATCGTCAACGCCGACGAACGCCTCTACAACCACGATCTCGCGCCCGTACCGCGCGCGAAGCGAACCTGGACCGGCTACAGCATCTTCGCGATGTGGATGTCCGACGTGCACAGCGTCGGCGGTTATACCTTCGCCGCGAGCCTCTTTCTGCTCGGCATCTCCGGCTGGCAGGTGCTGCTCGCGCTCACCATCGGCATTCTCATCGTGTATGTGCTGATGAACTGGGTGGGCAAGCCAAGCCTCAGGCACGGCATTCCGTTTCCCGTGATGGCGCGCGTCTCGATGGGCGTGATGGGCGCCAATCTCGCCGCGCTGATCCGCGGCGTGGTCGGCATCGTGTGGTACGGGGTGCAGACGTATTTCGCGTCGAAGGCGGTCGCGACGCTGCTGCTTCTGTTCGTGCCGTCGGTCGCCGCGTGGCGCGATACGAGCTTTCTGCGCCTCGACATGCTCGGCTGGGTGAGCTTTCTTTTCATGTGGCTGCTGCAGCTCATCATCTTTCAGCGCGGCATGGAGATCATCCGCAAGTTCATCGATTTCTGCGGGCCGGCGGTGTATGTCGTGATGTTCGTGCTGATGGGCTGGATCCTGTACCGCGCGGGTCTCGGCAGCCTCAATCTCACGCTTTCGGGCAAGGTGCTGTCCGGCGACGAGCAACTGCACGCGATGGTCAACGCGACCCTGCTCGTCGTGAGCTACTTCGCCGCGTTGCTGCTGAACTTCGGCGACTTCTCGCGCTTTGCGAAGAGCGAGCGGCAGATGAAGATCGGCAATTTTCTCGGCTTGCCGTTCAATTTCGTTGCGTTTGCAATCATCACGGTGATCGTCACAGCGGGCAGCGAAAAGGTGTTCGGCACGATGATCATGGACCCGGTCGAGATCGTCTCGCGCATCGAGAACAAGGTGTGGGTCGCGATCGGCAGCATCACCTTCATCATCGCGACGATGGGCATCAATATCGTCGCTAACTTCGTCTCGCCCGCCTATGACATCGCCAATCTGTTCCCGAAGCATGTGGACTTCAAGAAGGGCGGCCTGATCGCGTCGATACTCGCGGTGATCGTGTGCCCGTGGATCTTCGTCGACAGCCCGAAGGCGATCACGATCTTCGTGTCCGTGTTCGGCGCCGTGCTCGCGCCAATGTACGGCGTGATGATGGCCGACTACTATCTCGTGAAGCGCCAGCAGGTCAAGACCGCCGATCTCTACACGATGCAGCCCGGCGGACGCTTCTACTACGATGGCGGCTGGAACAAGGTCGGGCTCGCGGCGCTCCTCTTGTCGGGCGCGATCTCGGTCGGTTGGGAGCTGTCGACCCAAATGCTAAAGCTTCTGCCGCCGAACAATCTCGGCTGGCTGATCGGCGCGGCCGCGGGCGCGCTGCTCTACGTCGTGCTGATGCGCATGGCGAATCGACAATAGAACGACTTCATTTGATCCACTTGCGCACGTCCTGCTCCCATTCGGGCTGGCCGCAGTTCGGCGGATTCTCCGGGCCGAGCACGGTGATGTAGCCCTTGTCCTTCATGCACGCCTCGTAGGCGCGCACCTGCACGCAGCGGCCTGCGCCGGCTTTCTTCGCGGCGGCCTTGCACGCGGACATCGAATTGTCCATGCCGCTGAAATCGGCATCGGCGTTGGCATCGTTCCATGAGGGCGGGTTCGCGCTCGCCGAGAACTCGACGGGCGTGCTGCACGCGGCGAGCGCCAGTGCGGCAGCGGGAAGAAAACACGAGCGGAAAAGTCCATTCATCTGCTTGAACTCCTTTTTCTTAAGCTCTTGTTGAAGGCCCACGATCCGCCGCCTATTATTCCCCGCTGTCGTGACGCGCGTTGCGTTTTTTATTCCGCCCGGAGCCTTCGATGAAACCCATGCCGCTCGCTCACGTCGCTTGCGCGGCATATCGATGCATTCGTATCGAAGTGATTCGCCGCGCGCAAACGGCCTCGTTGCTTATGGATGCGCGTGCAGCCAGTGCCACGCGAGCGGGCCGCAGATCACGCCCCAGGTCATCGCGGCGATCAGGAGCGCGATCGTGACGGCGGCGCTGCCGCAATCCTTCGCCCGTCCGGAGAGTTCGTGACGTTCGAGCGAGATGCGATCGATCGCCGCTTCGATGCTCGAGTTGAGCAGTTCGACAAGTAACACGAGCAGCACCGATCCTGCGAGCAGCACACGTTCCGCGGCGCTCACGCCGACGAGCGCGGCAATCGGCAGCAGCACGATCGCGAGGCACACTTCCTGGCGAAACGCGCTTTCCTCACGCCATGTGGCGGCCATGCCGGCCCATGAATGACGCAGCGCGAAGAGGGCGCGCAAGGGGCCGCGCCGCTTGACGTGCGCACCTTGCGTGGGCGTCGATGAAGAACGTGAAGTGGAATCAGTCGGCCGGTTCATGACGGGAATGTTATCGCGTTGGCCGGAGTGTATCGCACGTGCCGATACGAAAACGTTTGCCGATCCGAAGCGCACGTAGCGGCGATGAATGGGCTTGTCAGGGGATTCGCCGGACCTTCATACTGTCGCGCAATCGCGAGGCGAAAGCACTCACGCCGATAACTAAAAGAGAGCCGGGGAATCATCATGAAGTCACGCTTCACCGCTGTTCATCTACGTCCTGTCGAGCTTGCCGATCCGCATCTCGCGCATCTGTACATGGAGTGCGTCGATGCGCAAGCGCGCCTCTCCGGTGCGAGCAAGCTCGCGGCGGCAGCCGTGTTCGAGGCGCGCGAAAAGTCGCTCGATGTCTTGTGGTCACGTCTCGATGCGCTCGACCCCAGGCTATGCCGCGAATTGAAGCACGCGGTGCAGGACTGGCACGACATCGCCGTGAAGCTGCGCGGCGGCGAATGATTTGAGACGCGCGAGCAGCGCAACGAGACGCTGCGACATTCGCGCGGAAGGCCGCCGCCCTTAACCTTTCTCCAACGACACGACGAGCGCGCTCCTTCGCTTTCGTCGGAAAATTTACGGAGAAGGGCAATGGACAGCAACAATGGTACGAACAATCATGCACCGATGCCGGTCGCGTTCTTCGGCATCGCCGTCGGTTCGCTCGCGCTCGCGGGCGCATGGCGCGCGGCCGCCCGCGTATGGACGATTCCCGAGGCGGTGCCCGCGCTGCTGACGGCGAGTGCGCTCGTCGTCTGGCTCGCGTATCTCGTCGCCTACGGGCGCAAGTGGCTCGTGCAACGCGACGCGGCCGTCGCCGAGATGCGTCATCCGGTGCAGTCTTCGTTCGCGGCCCTCGTGCCGGTATCGACGATGCTCGCCGCGCAAGCCGTGCAAGCATATTCGCGCGATTTCGCCATCGCGCTCTTCGTGATTGGCGCGGTGAGCTCGCTTGCGCTCGGCGCGTATCTGCAAGGACGGTTCTGGCAAGGCGGCCGCAAGCCCGAGCTGATCACGCCCGCGATCTATCTGCCGACTGTCGCGCCGAGCTTCGTCGCAGGAACGGCAGCGGCCGGTCTCGGCTTCACGCAACTCGGCATGTTGTTCTTCGGCGCGGGTGTGTTCTCGTGGCTCGCGATCGAATCCATCGTGCTGCATCGCGCCGCCGTGCATGAGCCACTGCCCGAAGCGCTGCGCCCGAGCCTCGGCATTCAGCTTGCGCCGCCGGTCGTCGGAGGCGTGTCGTATCTCGCGATGACGCATGGCGTACCGGATATGTTCGCCTACATGCTGCTCGGCTACGGTCTTTATCAGGCGCTGATGCTGACGCGTCTCGTCCCGTGGATTCGTCAAACCGCATTCACGCCTTCGTACTGGGCCTTCAGCTTCGGCGCGGCCGCATTGCCGACGATGGCGATCCGGATGCTCGAACGCGGCGCGACGGGGCCGATGGTGTGGATCGCGCCGGCGGCGTTCGTCGTGGCGAACGTCGTGATCGGTCTCATGATCGCGGGGACGCTGCGGGCGATTGCACGAGGCACCCTGTTGCCGGTCTCAACGCCTGCCGCGCCCGCGAATGTGACACCGCTCAAGGACAACGTGCGCTCCATCGAAAGCCGTGCCGTAGCAGGCTCACGTTGAGCGCTGATGCAATCGATTAGCGATGCAACTATCGGCGGGACGTCACAAGATCAACACCTCGCCAGAGCGCAACGCACGTAGCGACACTCCCGGCAACGCGGCGCGCAGTTCATCGAGAATCTGCGCGCCGTGCGGCGGTTTCAGATGCGAAATCAGCAATTCGGCCTTCATCTCGACGCCGCGCACATCATCCGCCATGAGACTCGGGCAGTAGTGATGCGCCGCATGCGCCAGCTTGATCTGCGCATCAGGAAACGCGGTCTCGACGATCACATGGCGTAATCCGGGCAACGCCGAAATCGCCGCCCAGAACGCGGGATTGGTCGTCGTATCGCCGCTGAAAGCCAGACACGCTGTCTCACTCGATACCGCGAAGCCCATCGACGGCACCGTATGTCGCGCAGGCAATGCCGTCACGGTGCGCTCATTCAACGTAATGCGCTCGCCGACCTCCAGTGCTTTGAACCGCACGCCCGGCGCCTGCGGCGAAGGAATGCGCGTGAAGTCCGGCCAGATCAGGTTGTTGAAGATATGCGCCTGCAGGATGTCGAGCGTCGCGCGGCTCGCGTGGACGATCAGTGGCGCGTCGCGGGCATCGCCCACGGCATCGATCATGAGCGGCAGATACGCGATGTGATCCAGATGCGAATGCGTGAGAAACACATGATCGACGCGCGCGAGCTCATCGTCGGTCAGAACAGCGACGCCTGTGCCGGCGTCGATCATGATGTCGTGATCGACGAGCAGCGCGGTCGTGCCGCCGGCGTCGTTCGCCGCGACCGGGCCGCTGCTGATCGCGCCGCTACAGCCGAGTACCCGAACCTTCATGATGCGCCCCGCCTGATGGTCTATTTCGTATCGAATGCGCTTACGCAGTCCCAGTCCTCGGGCAACGCGACGCCTCGCAGCGCATCGATACGCTTGCGATAGATCGCATACACCTGTCGCTCAGGATACTGCGCCGCGAGCGTCGCGAGTAGCGTTTGCGCTTCGTCCCACTCGCGCGCGCGATAGTGCGCGAGCGCCGCGTGCCAGCGCGCGAGCGCATCGGCATGTTCGTGCGGCGGCTGCGGCTCGAACACCGCGATCGGTGCGACGCGTCCCTTCACGCGCACGCGATCGATCTCGCGGAATACGACATCCGGCACCCGCTCGCGCGTCGCCTCGCCGACGATGATGTCGATATCGAAGCGTCGCGTCAGTCCTTCGAGCCGCGCCGCGACGTTCACCGCATCGCCCATCACGGTGTACGCCTTGCGCACGGACGAGCCCATGTCGCCGACCGTCATCGGTCCCGTATTGATGCCGATGCCGATCCACAAGGTCGGCCAGCCGCGCGCCGTGAGCGTGCGGTTCAGTTCGACGAGCGCGGCGCGCATGCCGAGCGCCGCGGCGAGCGCATGGCGCGCATGATCCGGATCGTCGACGGGCGCGCCCCAGAAGCCCATGATCGCATCGCCGATGTACTTGTCGAGCGTGCCGCGATGCGCGCGGATCACCTCGGTCATCGTGCCGAGATACTCGTTCATCAGCCGCGCGAGCGCTTCCGGCTCCAGTGTCTCGGCGATCGCGGTGAAGCCGAGCACGTCGCAGAAGAGCACGGTGAGTTCCGCGCGACGGCCCGCCATGCTGTAGTCCTCGGGATGCCGGCTCATCTCCTCGACCAGTTCCGGCGGCACGTATTGCCCGAAAAGCGCGGCGAAATAGCGTTTCGCGCGGGCCTCCACGAAATAGCCGTAGGACATGTTGAGCACATGGAGCGCGAGCACGGCAAGCAGCAGGGACGCCACGGGAATCGACCAGCCGAGCCGCGCGAACGCGAAGAGATCCGCCGCGACGATCGCAGCGAACAGCATCGCGCTGGAAAGCGTCGCGCGGGCGGGGCTGCGCCACGGCCACAGGAAGATCATCGCGAGGCCGGCGAGCACGAGCATCGACGCCTGCAACGCCGCCGCGAAAGGCGGCTCGAAGCGGATCGTGCCGTCGAGCATGCCGGCGATGAGGTTCGCGTTCACCTCGACACCCGGATACACCTCGCCGACGGGCGTCGTGCGCTGATCCATCAGCCCCGGCGCCGTCGTGCCGACGAGCGCGATCTTGCCCGCGAGCGCGCCCGCCGGAATGCGCTGCCCGAGCACATCGGCGATGGAGTAGTAAGGGAAGCTGCCCGTCGTGCCGCGATAAGGCACGAGTGCCGCGCCGTTCTCATCGACGGGAATGACGCGCGTGCCGCGCGGCGTCGTGAGCGCGAGTCCGGCGAGCGGTGACGTTGGATCGGACGGATCGTCGAAAACGGGTGTGACCGAGGCATCGCCTAAAAGGGCGCGGAACACTTCGAGCGAGAGCGCGCCGTACACGCCGTCGCGAAATGCGCTGATGAGCGGCACCCGGCGCACGGAGCCATCGAAGTCGATCACCGGATTGAAATAACCCGCGCGCCGCGCCGCGCTTTGCAGCGCGCTCAGGTTGCCGCCATAGCCCGTCCAGTCGAAGAGCGTGAACGGATGCGTGCCGAACGCGCGCTCGTTCATCAGCGGCGACGGAATCGCGCCGCTCGATGCGTCCCGATTCGAGAAGTAATAGCCGAGCACGACGGGACGACCCGCGAGGGCATCGGCGAAGCGCTGATCGTAATCCAGACGCGGCGCGAGCCGCTCGAGCGCCTGCCGGTAAGCGGCGTTGTCCGCGAGCGGGCCGCGCGCGAGCTCGTCGAGCACGGCGAGGCCCGAGCTCGCGTCGGCTTCCGCGAACACCATGTCGAAGCCGAGCACCGCGACATGCTCGCGCGAAAACAGCGTATCGGCGAGCGTCGCCATGCGCGCGCGATTCCACGGCCAGCGGCCGAGTTTCGCGAGACTTTTTTCGTCGATGTCGAGGATCGCGATGCGCGCATCGGTCGTGCGCGGCATGAAGAGGCGCACTTTCGCGTCGTAGAGCATCGCGGCCAGCGAATCGATGAAGCGGATGTCGTAGCGCGCGAGCGCGTGCCCCGCGAGCGCGACGACGATCGCGAGGCCCAGAACCCAACGCACGCCCGAGCGTTTGAGCACGGACGCAAAGAGTTCGCGCGCACTCATTGCGCGGCCCGGATCTGCTCGTTCGCGGCGACGAGCCGCGCCGCGAGCACCCGCGCGACGAACTTGTGCATGCGCGCGGCGAGCGCGGGATCGTCGCTTTCCAGTCGCTTCAGGGTCGCGAGCGCGAGGCGCAGCACGACGGTCGGCTCGTCGGCGACGACGTCCGCGCTGCGCCGCGCGCCGGTGTACACGGCCATTTCGCCGACGATCGTGCCCGCGCCGAAGCTGCGCAGCCGCAACGTGCGCCCCTCGCCGACGCTGAGCGCCACCGTCACGCGTCCCGTTTCGACGAAATAGATCGAATCGCCCGGATCGGCCTGCCGGAACACGTACTCGCCGGGCGCGAGCGCGAGCGTGTCGAGATGCGGGCGCAGCGCGTCGAGCGTGTCGGGCAAGGTCGATGCGAACCCGCCCGCGCGCGTCGCACGCGACGGATCCAGCGCGCGCAGCATCTGCGTTTCGATCCATTCGAGGCCGCTGTCCAGATCGGCGAATTCATGCGGGCCGCTC
This sequence comes from Caballeronia sp. INML3B, assembly GCF_023631305.1. Taxonomy (NCBI): domain Bacteria; kingdom Pseudomonadati; phylum Pseudomonadota; class Betaproteobacteria; order Burkholderiales; family Burkholderiaceae; genus Caballeronia; species Caballeronia sp. INML3B. The sequence continues at coordinate 16,939 of NZ_JALQDI010000009.1, read as the reverse complement.
GCGCGTTTCGTATCGGTGATGCCTTTGGCGAACCACGCCTTCAGCCCCGGCGAAAGGCCGGTCAAAACGAGCTGCGCGTTCGCGCGCGCGCAGGCCTCGCGCAGCCTCACGAAGCTCGCGGTGCTCGACGCATCGACGCCATGCACGCGCGCGAAATCGACGAGCACGAAGCGCACGCCCGGGCGTGCATCGGGGGCATCGGCGCTCGCTTCGAGGCGTGCGAGGATATGCGTGAGGATCGAATACGCGGTGCCGAAGAACAGAAACCCCTGCAACGCGACGCCGTAGAGCGCGCGCGCCTCGCCATCGAGCGCGCGGCTTTCGTCGACGGTGCGCTCGACGTTCGAGCGCCGGCCACGCCCGTCGAATTCGAGGCGAAAGCAGCTCACGCGGCCATAGCGCACGACGAACAGCATGCACGCGGCGACCACGCCGAGGAGCACGCCCGCGACGATCCCATACACGGCGATGATCGCCATGATCGCGGGAATCAGCAGATAGTCGTGCCACGGCAGGCGCCGCAACGAGTTGATGAGCCATTCGTTCAGCATGGCCGCGCCGATGAAGATCTGCAGCCCCACGAGCACGGGCTTCGGCAACAGCGCCATCAGGCTCGGAAAGCGCGCGACCACGACGAGGCAGAAGAGCGCCGCCAGCACGCCCGCGCGCCGCTCTCGTACGCCGAGACGCCAGTTGGTGATCGTGCGCGTCATCGACTGCGCGCCGACGAGTCCGCCCGCGAGCCCGGTCAGCACGTTCGCGATGCCGGCCGCGCGCATCTCGCGATTGAAGTCGACATCGCGCGAGGTCGTCACGCCGATGCTCGTCGCGTTGAGCAGCACGGTCATCGACGAGACAGCGGCGACGGCGAGAATCTCGGGCGTGCGCGAGACGAGCGTCGGCAGCCAGGCGTCGTGCAGCAGCGAGAACGGCAGGCGCATGCCGGTGATCGACTCGTAGTGAAACAGCAGCCCCATGCGGCGCGCGTCTTCCAGACTCTTGCCCGCTCCGTGCAGCCCGCCGTAGAAGATCACGATGCCGAGCGCGATCATCGACGGCAACACGATCACGTAGCGCGACAGCGGCGTGATGCGCGTGAGCACGAAGAGGCCGACCCCCACGACGAGCGCGGGCACGCTCGCGAGCCACGGCAGCGTCATGAAAAGACGCGGCGTCGCGGCGCCGACGGGCGCATCGGTGAGCACGCGCAGCGCGCCTTCGAGCAAGAGCAGGCCGGTGCCCGCGAGAAGGCCGCCGATCACCGGAAACGGGATGTACTGGATCAGGTTGCCGCGTTTCCAGTGCGCGAGCGCGAAGAGCAGCGCGCCCGTCGTCAGCGACGACACCGCAATCAGCATCAGCACGGTGGCGAGCACGGCGCCGTCGTCGCCGCCCGCGGCATGCACCGACAGCGCGACGGACGAGGCCAGTCCCGCGAGCAGCGCCGTCGCGTTCGAATCCGGCCCCGCGATCATGAAGGGCACCGAACTCGTCAGCGCGACCACGAACGCGACGATCACGCAGCTCAGAAGCGCAGTCGGCATGCCGGCGGAGATCCACGGCGTGAGCCCGGCCGAGAAGATCGTCGCGCCATAGCCGGCGGCGTAGGCGAGCGCGAGCAGCGCGGTGAGCACGCCCGCGAGGGCATCGACGCCGAACGCCGCGATGGCCGAGCGACCGCTCGATGCGCTCGCATCGGGCCTCGCGCGCATGAGTTTCGTGTCGCGGCTCGCGTTCTCGCTCATCGCGGCTCCCGCTAGCGGCACGCCGCCGAGGGCACCACCGGCGTGACGCGCGACGCCGGGAGCACCCCGAACGGCGAGCGCGCGCTGATGACGATCGTGCCTTCGCCCGCGCGCACGATCTGCCGGTCCACCTGATTGATCACGACGATCTGCCCGTCATAGACGACGATCTGATCGCCCTTGCAATCCGCATTGCCGCCGGGTTCGAGGTTCGCGCAGTCCGTCACGGAATATTCGGTGCCGCGTATGCCGATGGTCGAAGTCGGCGTCTTCACGCGATAGTTCTCCGGCTTGCCTTCCTTCGCGACGAGCCCGTCCACGGCGCGCAATCCGCCTTTCACGAGCGAGAGAAAGCTGCGGTCTTCCTGCGGCGCGTTCGCCGCGTAGCGGAAATCGTCGACGCGAAAGACCGAGCCGGGCTTCAGATACACGCGTTGCTTGTCGGTGAAGATCATCACGATCTCGGACGCGACGCCCGTCTGCACGGTGTCGCCGTTTTCGATGTTGCCGCCGACCGCCGCCACACGCTGCGCGCCGTTCGCGCCTTGAATCGCGACATTGCCGACGAGCGCCGTGATGGTGGCGACCGGCTCGGCCGCCGCCACGCGCACCGATATCGCCAGAAGGAGAAGCAGAAGCGGGAGGAATCGTCGGGCGCGCGTCATGATCGGTTTCAGAAGGACTTCGTGAGCGCGACCCAGAAGCGGTTCGCGTGGCCCGTGCCGAGGGTCGGCGGGACGTAGCCGAGGGTGTGCGCATACGACATCGACAGCAGGAACGCATGCGGCGCGGTGAAGGTGGCGCCGACGCCCAGTCCCGACAGCCTCACGTGATCGCTGCCGGGCACGACCGGATGCGCGACGATCCTGCCAGCGGCGGTATCGATGAAACCGGCCAGCGTGACGAGCACCGGCACGAGCGATTGCCTGAGCGTCTGACGCACTTCGAAGGTCGCGATATACGCTTCGTCGACGGGCGCGTCGCCGGTCGCATAGGCGCGCACCGCGTAGGGGCCGCCGAGCGAGATCTGTTCGGACGAGTCGAGATTGCGCGAGGTCGCCTGGCCGCTGAGCGAGAAGTAGAGTTGCGTGCCGTTGGCCTGATCGCCGATCACCTGCGTATGCGTGGCGGCGAAGACGAACTTCGTGAACGAGCCGGCGATCTGCGAGGCGACTTGCTCCGGCTGCGGCGACTTGAAGCGCAGGTTGCCTTGCTGGATGCCCGTGTCGAAGGTCGTGATGCTTTTTTCGAGCGTCAGATTGCCCGACAGCCCGAGGCGCGCGACATCGCTCGTTTTGTCGCTCACGGAATCGAACGCGCCCAGATGATCCGACAGCAGCTTGTGGTCGTAGCCGAGGGTCGTGTACACGTTTGCCGCGGGCGCGCGCAGCAGCGGATAGCTGACGAACGTCGAGAAGACGTTCGCGCTGCCGTAGGCGTCGAGTTCGTCGAACTGGCCGCCGACCGAATAAGTCGAGCGGGTATAGCCGATGCCCCACGCGAGGCCGCTGCCGCCGAGCGGCACCGTATAGCCGATGTTGCCGTAGAACTGCCCGGTGATCGAGCCGAGCAGCCGCGCGCCCAGCTGATCGCCGATGCCAAGCGGATTGTTCCATTGCAGCGCGCCGATGAGACGCGCGGTGCCGGTCGTCGTCTGGCCGTAGTTGTCGGCCTGCATGCTGCCCGACAGGGGCCGCGCCTTCGGCACCTGCAGCGTCATGTCGGACGTGCCGGGAAGCAGTCCGGGCGAGATCGTCGCGTTCGCGCCCGTCGTGCCGGCCGCGTCCTGCGCGAGCAGCGTGGCGCGGGTCAGCGCGTGCTCGTCGATCACGTCGCCCGGTTCGAGCCCGCCGAAAAAGCGCGCGATGACCGTATCGCGCGTGCGTGACCGATTGTCGATGCCGATGCGCCCATAGCGCCCCTCGCTGAGCGCGATGCGCACGATGCCGTTGTCGATCTGCTGCGGCGGCACGTAGGCCCGCGCGACCAGATAGCCATGCCGGCGATAAAACGCGCTGACGCGATCGGCCGCGCTTTCTAGGTCGTCCAGCGAACGGTCCGCGCCGATGAGCGGGCGCACGACGTCGAGCAGCGTCGCGGCCGGAAAAAGCGTGTTCCCGGTGAACTCGAAGCCTTTCACCTCGAAGCGGATGCCGCCGGGCGCGCTCGACGCGGGCGGCGGCCCGGGCGCGGGCGTCACGTTCAGGCGAAGGTCGGAGGGCGGCACGGGCGCGGGCGATTGCTGCTGCTGTTCGCGCAGGATGCTGCCCGCGTTCGGCAGTGCCTGCGCGTGCGCCTCGCGCATGTCGCGCGCCGTCGCCGCGACGAGCGTCGCGAAAAGCACGGCGAGCCGGCGGCCTGCGCCGCTGCGGCGTCGTTCGCGGGGCCCGAAGCGTCGCACGCGCCTGGGCTTCACATGCGGCATACGTGACCGGGCCATGCGTCGTCAGGCAGGCGGCTGCCGTCGCTCGACGAATCGGTGCGCTGCTGCACGAGCGGCGCCGACTCGGGCTGAAGCCCGGGCGTCGCATTGGACAAAGGCGCGGGATTGGCGGCGTCGGTGCGTACGGAATCGAGAATGCCGGGCAGCACCGCGGCGGTTGTGACGGCGGTTCCCGGCGTTTGCGGCACTTGCGGCGCCACCGGCTGCACGGGCGGCGTCACGGGTTGCACGGGTGCGCCGGCGATGCGCAGCGTGCCGCCTTGCGTCGTGATCTTGTAGCCCGTGGGGCCGCCCGTCGCGGTGATCGTGATCGCGTAGGTGCCGACCGCGGCGCCCGGCACCGCGCCCGTGCTCGTCACCGTGAAGACGAAAGGTTCGTGCTTCGTCGGACTGTCGGCGAATGCGCCGCCATAGTTCGCGCCGTTGTAGCGCAGCGCGAGCGTGACGTCGTTCGGTCCGAGCGTGCGGGGCATGTCGAACGGCACGTCGATGTTGATCGCCGTCAATGTGACTTGCTGGAGCGCATTGAACGCGAAACGGTTGCCCGGGGACGTTGCGGCGCGCGCATCGGCGCCGCCCGTGTACGCGTCGCCCCAGAGCGCGAGATTGCCGCTTTGCAGACCGCCGAATGCGTCCGCATCGGGCGCCTCGGAGTAGACGAGCCAGCGTCCGTTCGGCGAGGAAAGGGCACGCGCGCCCGCGCGGTTGACGAAGGTCGCGGCCGCGAGCGTGATGGCCGTGCCGCTCGCGCGGCTCGCGATCGGCGCGGCGAGCGTGAGCAACGGCGCCGCGAGCGTCACCGCGCCGCTCGCCGAGACGCCCGTCAAACCCGCGACGCCGCCGATGGTGAGCGGCGCGTTATCGTCGAGGGCGATCGAACCGGCGTCGGCGGCGAGCGTGCCGATGCGATTGCCCGCGTTCGTCAGTCGATAGGCGCCGGTGCCGCCTCGCAGCGCGACATTGGCTACTTCGATGGGCGCGCGCTGCGTGGCCGTGCCGCCCGTCGTCATCGAGAGCGTGCCGCGCGGCGCGCTGATGGGCGCGTGGAGCCGGATGCCGCTTTGCGCCGCGAGCGAAAGCGTATTCGCGCCGCGCCACGCGACCGGGCCATCGATCAGGACGAAGCCGAACGGCTCGAAGCCCGAAGGCGATGCGGCGCTGATCGACACATTGGTCGATTCGAGCACGCGCGAGAGCGTCGCGCTCTGAATCGTGCCGAAACGCCGTCCGATGGGATCGTCCGCGCCGACGAGCGCCGCGAAGTCGCTCGCGATGCGCCACGTGCCGGTCTGTCCCGAGGCCGCCGCCGTCGTGACCTGCGCATCGGGCGCGACGCGCACCTGCGTGCCCGCCGTCTCGATGACGCCGCCCTTGCCGCCATTGGGCGCGGATGCGTCGAGCGTGCCGCCGACCTGCACGACGCCCGTGTCCGCGACGAGCCGGATCACGCCGTTCTGGTGCACGGCGCTGCGCGCGCGGATGATGCCTGTGTTGTTCACGACGTTGGCGAACAGCGCATCCTCGGCGCTCGCGGCGAGCCACGCCTGGCCGCCGTCGGCCTGAATCAGCCCGTGGTTGGCGGCGAGCGCATTCAGCGCGCCGCGCTCCACCGACAGGCCGATCATGCTGTGGTCGCCGAGCGTGACGGCAATGCGTTCGCCCGCCGCGAGCGCGGCGAAACCGCCGGGCGCGTCGATCGTGCCGGCGTTGATCGCGCGCGTGCCGATCAACGCGACATAGCCGCCGGGCGCGCTCTCGATCGTCCCGAGATTGACGACCGCGCCACCGCCGCGATGATGATGGTGGCGCTCGCCGCCCGCGAACGTGTAATGGCCGCTCATGAAGTCGTTCGCCGACAAATCGAGCGTCGACGCGAGCAATCCGCCGACGTTGACCTGCGCGCCGGGCCCGAAAATCACGCCGTTCGGATTGACGATGAAAACCTGTCCATTCGCGTCGAGCTTGCCGAAGAGCGCCGAAGGGTGCGGCCCGACGACGCGGTTGAGCGCGATCGCGTTCGCGCCCGGCTGATTGAACGTGACCGATTCGCCGGGACGCGTGCTGAATGAATGCCAGTCGATCGCCAGCCGGCCGCTATTCTGCTGAATGGACGTATTCGCGCCCGCGCTCGTAACAGAGCCGGAGCCCGCGACGATGCGCGCGCCGGTCGGCTCCGCGTGCGCAAACGTGAAGAACACGCTCAGGAGCGTGATGGAGCACAGCCGCAGCGCGGAGGAGGCGGGGCTTGCGCGCAGAGCCTTGATCATGTCGGCAGACTCCTTTCTGTTGCGCTGCATCGTCGTCGCCAAATGCAGGCGCACCATCAAGCAGTTTAGTGTTCCGAACCATGCTTGCAACTACGCGTTTAGAGAATGTTTGAGCGCATCCCGCGCGTTATTTGTCTTAGGGATGCGATGTTTATATGACGTTCACGCCGGCTCGCGCGCGAGCGCGCCTTCGACGAACTCGCGCAGGAACGCAACCCACGTGCGGATCTTCGCATCGAGATACTGGCGGGACGCATACATCGCGTAGATCGTCATGGTCTGCAGTTCCCATTCGGGCAACACGCGCACGAGCGCGCCGCTTTGCAGCCACGGGAGCGCGGCGAGCATCGGCAACGGGGCGATACCCAGGCCGTTCGACAAGGCGACGGCGAGCGCGTCGGCGGAATTGACGCGCAGCCGGCCGGGCTCGAGCTCCACTTCCACCTGTCCGCGCGGGCCTTCGAAGACCCATCGGTCGACCGGGAAGAAGGTCGTCACGAGTTGCAGGCACGTGTGATCGGTCAGATCCTCGATGCGCTGCGGCGCGCCCGCGCGCTTCAGATAGCCGGGCGACGCGCAGAGAACGCTCGGCATCGAGCAGATTTTCGTGGAAACGAGCGCCGAGTCGGGCAGGGTGGACGTGGTGACTTGCAGGAAGACGTCGAAGCCTTCGTCGAGCATGTCGGGCACGTGCTGCGAGAGCGTCAGCTCGACGCGCACCTGCGGATGCTCCTCCAGATAGCGCGTGAGCGCCGGCACGACGTAATGCTGGCCGAAGGTGATCGGCGCATGCATACGCAGCACGCCGCTCGGCGAGACCTGCGCGTCGCCCGCTTCGGCCTCGGAGAGATCGACGAGCTCGAGCACCTCCTTGCAGCGGGTCAGATAACGGTTGCCGGCGTCGGTGAGCGCGACGCGCCGCGTCGTGCGATTCAGAAGACGCGTGCGCAGATGCGTCTCGAGTTCGGTGACGGCGCGCGATGCCTGCGCCGTCGTAATGTCCATTTGCTGCGCCGCGATCGTGAAGCTCGCTGCTTCCGCCACGCGCGCAAAGATCCTCATGCTGCGCAGTAAGTCCATTGGCCCGCCATCCGTTTGACGAAGCCGGAACTATCCCACGGCGGCAGAAGGGCGTGCAACCGGCGGCGTTTTCCGCACATTCGTTTCAGTGTTCACATCTGTTACAGGGCTTGTAACTCAGCGGGCAAGAGGCGCGGCTACTATCGATTCATGGCTGCATGCGAATTCAGGATCGCATCGCGGTCTGCTTGATCGACTTCTCGGAAGAGGACGAAATGAATATCAGGAGCTTGGTCGGGATCGGAGTCGCGTTGTCGGCGGGCCTCGTTTGCGAAGCCGCGTCGGCGGGCGTGAGTGTCGGTGTAAATCTCGGGGTGCCGGTCGCGCCGGTCTATGCGGCGCCGGTGTATGCCGCGCCTGCGCCCGTTTATCAGGCGCCGCCGCCTCCGCCAGTCGTGTATCAGCCGGCGCCGGTCGTCGTCACGCCTGCGCCCGCGGTTGTCGTCGGCTGGCATGGCGACCGGTACTGGGATGGTTATCGCTACTGGGGACGCCGCGACTGGTATGCGCATCACGGCGGCTATGGCTATCGCCACTGGTAAGCCGAAGACAACCGGAAGCAGGGCATCATCATGAAAAATTCAATTCGAACTCGAACCAGGGCGCTGATCGCGCCTGTCGCATTGGTGCTGGCCGCGGGGCTCGGCGGTTGCGTCTATGCGCCGCCTTATGGCTATGCGCCCGCGCCGGCGTATGGCTACGCGCCCGCTTATGGCTACGGATATGGGCCCGGGTATTACACGGCGCCGTCGGTGTCGCTCGGCATCGGCTTTTCTAACGGCGGCGGACACTGGCACGGGCGTTGAAGCGGCTCGAGACGAAGTGGAACGGCCGTTGCTGCGTTTTCCCAGACTCTTCGGGAGAATGCGCGAGATGGCTGAACAAACCGTAAACCTGCTCGCGCAAGGCGCGCGCTGCGAAGACTTCATGCTGCCGCCCAACGGCTGGGTGCCGAACAATTCACGTCTGCCGGTACTCGTGTGGCGCGGCGCGGTCGACCCGAAAGGCGATTGCGCCGCGCGTTTCGAAGCCTTGTTCGCGCAGAACGGCTGGCCGCCGCAATGGCGCGACAGCGTTTTCGACTATCACCATTTTCATTCGACGGCGCATGAGGCGCTCGGCATTGCTTCCGGCGACGCTGAGCTTATTCTCGGCGGTCCGCACGGCCGCGTGATCGCAGTCAGCGCCGGCGATGCGCTCGTTCTCCCCGCCGGCACCGGCCATTGTCTGCTGACGGCAGGCCGCCGATTTCAGGTGGTCGGCGCGTATCCGCCCGGCCAGCAGTGGGATATTCGACGCGATGCGATCAGCGAGGCCGAACGCATCGCGATGGAAGCGTTGCCTTTCCCGAGCAGCGATCCGGTTGCCGGAGAAGACGGGCCGCTCGCACGTCACTGGCACTGACCGCCTCAGGCCTTACTTTCCTTCGCGCACGACGTCCGGCGCGCGCCGAGCAACGGCACGCGCTTGACGACGCCCGTTGCGAGCGCGGTGCCGATCAGCACGATCGAACACGCCACCGCCATCCCCACCGACACACGCTCGGCGAGAAACAGCGCGCCCCACAGGATCCCGAAAATCGGAATCAGAAAGGTCACCGTGATCGCGCGCGCAGGCCCAGCCACCGCGATGAGATGGAAGAACATCATGTAGGCGACGCCGGTGCACGCGACGCCCAGTCCGAGCACCGCGCCCCACGCGTGCAGCGATACCGTCCCCGCGGGCCAGAAGAAGAGCGCGAACGGCAGGAGCACGAGCGTGGCCGCGCTCATCGTGCCGGCGGCGACCGTCAGCGAATCGACGCCCATCAGATGCTTTTTCGTATAGCTCGCGGCCACGCCGTAACTCGCGGACGCCGCGAGCGCGGCCAGCGCGGCGAGCGCGGTGGCCATCGGCGAAACGGGCGCGGCGCTCGCGTCGTGCGCGAACATCTGGTTCCAGACGAGCGCGAGCACGCCGGCGAAACCGATCGCGAGGCCGGCCACGCGCATGCCCGTGAGCCGGTCGTTGAGCCATAGGTACGCGACGAGCGCGCCCCAGAGCGGCGTCGTCGCGTTGATGACGGACGTGACGCCCGCCGATAACGTCAGCTCCGCATAAGCGAACAGACAGAACGGCGCGGCAGAGTTGAGCACGCCCACGACGATAAGCGGCCACGCGCGCTCGCGCATCGTCGAGAAAGCCTGTCGCGCCGTGCCGCGCAAGGCGAGCATCAGAAGCAGAAATAACGCGCCGATGCCGACGCGCAATGCCATCAGCGGCGCGACGCCGAGATCGGTCACGCCGACGCGGATGAACAGGAACGAGCCGCCCCACAGCGCGGCGAGGATGAACAGTTGAGCGAGATTGACGGGCTTCATGGCGGGCTTCGCAAAAGGAGTCGGGAGGCGAAGCCATCGTATCGGCGTGTGGCGGCCCGACGTTTCGGCCCGGCGTGAAACGAAAGATGCAGCGCTGCCGGCGTGGTTTCGGCTTCGCCGCTTCTTTCGGGACGCTCGCCCGGCTTCGCTCTACGCCGGCATCGTAGGCGCGTGCGCTTACGCCGACAAACGAGCAATTCTCACCGTTATGTGAGAAAAATTGCCATGCGCGGCACGGGGTGCGTGGCGGCTTGCACGCGGGTTGCCGGCATGTGGATTCGGTGCGACTCTTGCTGTATTGAAAGTTGGATAGCGGATGTTGCAATGCGACGGACGCAGTCAACCGGAGAAAAGCCATGGACAATGCAAACGGCAGCGCATCCCCGATTCATTCGATGCAGGCGGGCGATCCGCCGCTCACCCGCAAGTCGGTCGAAAGCGCGATGGAAGCGGCGCTCGCGCCCGGCATGGCGCACGGACAGGGCGCGAGCGTGACGCCGCTTACGCCGGCCACGGCGCACGAGCCGGCGGCGTACGCGCCGTATCACGTGCACGGCAGCGTGCTCGAAGGCGGCGACAGCCCGACCGTGCTCGCGCAGCCCGCCGCCACGACGTCCGCGGGGCTGGGCAGTCAGTATCATCCGTCCCGGCCTATGCCGCGCCGCGCGCGCGACGTGCTGGCGGGCGCTCAGGATGTCGTTGCGACACGTTATCGGCAGGCAAGGGAAGGCACCGATGACTACGTGCACGAAAACCCCTGGAAGTCGATCGCGCTGGCGGCGGTCGGCGGCTTGATCGTCGGTCTGCTGGCCGCGCGTTGAACGAGCCGCCGACCGGGTTCTCGCGGCTCCTCGCGGATGACAGCGGGCCTCATCCTTGCTGAACTAGAGGTACCGGCATGTGCTTTTTCGCGGTGCCGGGCCGACATGGAAGAACGTTCGTACGACATCCGCACCGAGAAGTGCGAAATATTCAACCCGGTCACCACCGCGCTCGCCGGTCCGCGAAGGGTGTTGTTCGTACATTCGGAAACGAACGTCGGCGATTCGTTCGCGCTGCTGCTCGCGATGCGCGGGTTCGAGGCTTTGCAGATCGGCAATGCGCCCGGCGTCCTTCAGTTTCTTTGCAACTGGCGGCCCCAAGTGCTGTTCGTCGATACGCTCATCGGTGACGCGCACGATCACGCGTTGGCGCGCGCGCTGCGCGCCGCATTGACGGCGGATCGGATGGAAGGCGAAGTCGAGTTGCTGATCGCGCTGGCCGCCGATGCCCAACGCGACCCGCGCGATGCGCTCTGTGCTGCCGGCTACGACGGCTTTTGCAGAACGCCCTGTCCGGTATGGTGGGTGATCGACGTACTGAAGTGCTTCTATGCCGACTGACGCAGGCGGCCGGCCGACGAGCCGCCGCCTGACCCGATGCTTCAGACCGCCCGGGATGCCTTGAAATCGCTGGTTTCCAGTTCGACTGACTGGCCGTGGTTGCGCTCGAGCGCTCGCCGGGCCGCGTCTTCTATTTGCACGCGTCCTCCTTCGAACGCGGAGAGGAGATCGTGCGACGACGTCCCGCTGTTGCCGAAGTGATCGTTGAGCGCATCGAGGGAGACGCTGCACCATACCTCGCGGCCGTCCACGCTGGCCTCGAAAGCGACACGCGCTGCCGCCACGACATGACGCCGCCCGCTGAACTCTATCGTCATCCTTATCACCTCCTGTTATCCGATCGGAACACGTTAAGCGCAATCACCGCGAAAACCGCAACTGTCAGCGGCCCGCGATGGCGATGCCCTCGACTGCGCGCGGCCTTGCGCACCGCGCATCGTCGTCTTGCATGATACGCCCGCCATGCGCGGGACGTTCGGCACGGTGGCTTTGCAATGGCCGTGCCCGCGGTGGCGGCGTAGCGGGGCTAGCGGCAGCAGAAGCAGCCGCCTCGATGCGACATGCCGTAGCTGCCGGCACCCTCCGCGACGTCGCCGGATGAACTCGCGCCGCCCACGCTCGGTGCGCCGATGGTCACGCGTGCCGCCGTCGCGCCGCAGTGCGGACAGGCCGCGGGATCGTCGCGCTCGGCGATGCGGCGGACGGCTTCGAATGCGCCGCAATCCGCGCACTCGTAATCGTAGACAGGCATGACGTTTTCCATTCGAAGAAGATCGCTGATCCAGTCAGTCTAGCAATCGAGACGCCAGCGCTTTTGTTCCGGCTGCGAAAAGGCCGTGGCACCTTCATTGCTCGAATGAAACGGATCAATCGGGAATCAACCGGGAATCGATCGGGAATCAATCGGGAATCAACTGCTCAGGAGGCCATTCTCATGAATCGCAATGCAAAACTGCGCACGACACTCGCTGCGGCGCTCATCGCGACGCTGCCGCTCGGCGCGCTCGCACAAACAGAGGCGGCAAGCACGACCATGGCGAACGACCTGGCGCCCGTGGACAAGGCGTTCGTGCAGGCCGCGTCGGCGGCGGGATCGACCGAGATCGACGCCGCCAAGCTCGCCACGAAGCAATCGCAGGACAAGGACGTAAAAAGCTTCGCCCATCACATGATGGCCGATCACACCAAGCTCGCGATGCAGTTGAAGATGGCCGCGCCGCACGGCGTCACGGTGCCGAGGAACAACTCCGATACGTCGGTGCTCGACTCGCTGAAGCCGTTGCACGGCAAGGAATTCGATACCGCGTACATCCAGAAGGTGGGCGTGCAGGGGCATGAGGAGGCGGTGCAGGTCTTCCAGAAGGAGGCGAACGAAGGCCAGAACGCGAAGCTCAAGCAGGCCGCGCAAAAAGCGCTGCCGACGATTCAGCAGCACCTGAAAATGGCGCAGGATTTAGCCGCGAAGAAGGGCGCGCAGTAAAGCGACGACGTGCCGCGCGTGGAGCACGCGCGGCGTCGCGCGAGCATCAGCGCGCGTCCTTGCGCAGCATGCGCAGGCGCGCTTCTTCCAGCGATTCGAACTTGCTGTCGGCTTCGTCGAAGACCGACACCTTGCCGCGTCCGATGTCGTAGACCCAGCCCTGCACCTGGAGCTTGCCGAGCGCGAGCCTGCCGGCGACCGCCGGATGCGTGCGCAGGTGAGTGAGTTGGAGGCGGATGTTCTCCTCGACCATCGCCTGGACGATGCGCTCTTCTTCCAGCTTTCTCGCCATCACGACGCTGCGTGCGGCTTCGGCATTGCGCAGCCACGCATGGACGGTAGGCATTTCATCGGCGATTGTTGCACCGGACGCGAGGCCTTTCATCGCGCCGCAGTCCGAATGCCCGCAAATCACGATTTGCCGCACGTTGAGCGCGAGCACCGCATATTCCACGACCGCCGATACGCCGCCGAGCATTTCGCCATAGGCCGGCACAATATTTCCGATGTTGCGGCATACGAAGAGTTCGCCGGGGCGCGTCTGCGTGATCATTTCCGGCGAGACACGGGAATCCGCGCAGGTGATGAAGAGTGTGTGCGGCGCCTGCCGCCGCGCTAGGCTCTTGAAAAGGGCTTCGCTGTCGGGGAAAACGAGGCGGCTGAATTCATCGGCGCCTTGCAGCAGATACAGGAGATCGGGCGTTTCGGCGCCGCCGCGTTCTTCGCTCATCGATTTGTCGGGCATCGTGGGGCCTTTGGTGTGCGGTTGCGGCGCGCGCGACGCGCGCCGTTTCAAACCGAGAGCTTGCGGGGTTTTGAGATGGATCGCAAGTGTGTACCGCTCCGAGCACGCGTGAGCAGTCTATGCGCGCCCGCGCGGCCAATCCTCCGATGTGTGCCGCTTACTTCGGTTTTTCCGAACTGAAGCGCTCAAAATCTCCCATTTTTCGATCTCGATTCTTCCGTTAGATTGACTTTCATTGAAAGCAATCAGAAAGGAATCGACATGAAATGCCCCGTGTGCCCCGATACCGAACTGCTCATGACCGTGCGCGAGGGCATCGAGATCGACTATTGCCCGCAATGCCGCGGCGTATGGCTCGACCGTGGAGAACTCGATCAGATCATCCGGCGCGCGGCGCAGGCGTCGGCGGCCGAAGCGCAGGCGGGCGGACGCGAGGAGTGGCACGAGCGCGGCCACGAGCGCGAGCACCGCACCCATCGCCACGACGACTATCAATACGGCGATCAGCGCGGCAAGCGTGAACACGCGCGTCGCAAGAAATCGTTTCTCGGTGACCTTTTCGATTTCGATTGAACGCGAAAACATGAGGCTCATGGGCAGGCTTTGAAACGCTACGGAAAACAGCAACGGAGAACGGCAAATGTCAACGGTGAAGCAAGTCCTGAAGGCGAAAAGCGACATGACGGTACACACCATCGACGCGGAGGCGAGCGTGTACGAAGCAGTGGCGCAGATGTCGCGGGCGGAAGTGGGCGCGCTCGTCGTCATGGTGGGCGACGCGGTGTGCGGCATCGTCACCGAGCGCGACTATGCGCGCAAGGTGATCCTGCAGGACAAGGCCTCACGCACGACCACGGTGTGCGAAATCATGACCGCGCCCGTGATGGCCGTGAGACTCGGAACGAACACCGACGAATGCATGGCGCTGATGACGCGGCACCGCATTCGTCATCTGCCGGTGATCGAGGGCGGAGGGCTCGTCGGCATGATTTCGATCGGCGACATGGTGCGGCATCTGATCGAGGAACAGCAGTTCGCCATCGACCAGTTGGAAAGTTACGTGCGCGGCCCGCGCCACGACATGCCGACGTGCGCGCTCACGCGGCGCAGCCCGATTCCGCAGACGCTCGCGGCGCGCTTCGCGTAGTGGATCGGGTTTGATCGGCTGTCCGCGGTTGGGCGAGTATGAAGCCGGCCGCGGATAGTTGGTCAGGAACGCTGATGTTTTCGAGCGCGGCAATCGTCGAGGTCGTGCTTTGCAGCGGCGCAGGGCGGGGCCAGCCGGCAACGCATCGCTAACCCGTTTGCACGACCGTCAGCGCATGTCAGAGACGAGATGCTGTTGCAGCTTGCGCACGACATCGTCCCAATCGCCGAGGCGACGGGCGCGCACCAGTTGCATCGTCGGATACCACGGCGTGCGATGCGGATCGCTGTCGTAGCGCCAATCCGCTACCTGATTGAGGAACAGATAGCAGCGCTTGCCGAGCGCGCCCGCGATATGGGACAGTCCGCCGTCGTTGCCGACGAACGCATCGAGTCTGTCGATGATGCTCACACTCTGCGCGAGCGTCATGTCCGGGGGCAGCGTCGTGAAGCGCTCGAAATCGTGCGCGCGCGGGTCGTTCAGCCAGCGCTTGCGTTCGAAACCGCGCTGCATGATGACCCAGTGAATATCGTTCGTACTGTCCAAAAGCGGCGCGAGATCGGGCAGGCTGAGACTGCGATTGGCGAAATTGTTCGCCGATTCGCACGAGGACCAGAAGATGCCGACGCAGCGTCGTCCAGCCGCGCGCTGTCGCATTTCATCGACGACGGCATCGGTGGCGCTGGCATCGACTGGCTCGATGTAGCGCGTCGTGGACGCATAGCCGAGCACCGGGAAGAGTGCGGTGAAGAGGGCGAAAGGCTCCGTCCACTGGGAGCCATCGGGCGCCACGACGAAACCTGCTGCGCGCATGGCTTCGGCGTCTCGTTGCCGTTCGGCCTCGGGCATCACGAAACGATACGTGTGATCGGAGCCGTCGGCGTACGTGATCTGCACGCCCAGTGCCTGAAGCGCTCCGGCGTAGCGCGCCCAGTTGACGTGATCGCCGTGGCCCGACGCGATCGACACGAACGTCATGTGCGCCGGCAACGCGCGCGATCCGCACCAATAATGTTCGACGTCGACGTGCGGGAACAGCACGCGCCGCGCCTCGTGCGACGACCAGTGGCGATGCATCAACTCGACGCCGCTCGCGATGCCGTTCAGGCGCATCGCGCTGCGCCCCTGGTGGTGGCCGAGCACGCACGCCGAATGTTCGTCGATGCCTTCCGCGCTCAACTGGAGGACGCGCGCGTCCTCGCCAAGGTAGTGCCAGCCGTAGACGCGCCACAAGAAGGCGCCGATGGGCACGGTGGAAGGTTTGCGCGCGAAGTATTCGATCAGGGTGAGCGCGACTTCTTTCAGGCCGAGGTGCGCGCATACATCGCTCATGCAATGAATCTGGTAACCGAACTCCGATTCACGCGTAAGCCGGCAGCAAATCTCGAGCGCCTCCTTGAAATCTCCGCCTCGCAGATGCGTGACCGCGCGCCAATGCCAGTAGTCCGAAAGGTGGCTGTCCTCTGCGGCGCGCTCGTCGAGAAAGCGGAAACATTCGTCGATCTCGCCTGCGAATAGTTTGGCGGAAAGCTGCGCGTCGTATTGTTCGATCATGAGAGAGGCGTCGATTCCTTGATGCCGGATTATTGCGCGCACGCGCGCGCGGGCACGTTGGGACTACGCTATTGGCACAAAAATTTCAAAACGTTGATTAATGTTTAAGAAGGTCAACAATTTTTGAAATATGGAGCAACGTCTGATTCGTTTGAGTAGTTCAATGCCGTGGCATTCCCGTAATTTCTCGCACGCCAGCGTCGGGCCAAAATCGGCGTAGCGCTCACGGATCAGCGCGAGCGCACGCTGCGCCACGCCGTCCGGCAACCGGTGATTACTCGTGCGTGCGCGCTTGCCGGACACCAGACCGCGTGCACCGTCCGCACGATAACGCATGACAAGCCGTTCGATCTGCCGCACGCTCACGTGTAGCCGCTCGGCGGCACGGCCAGGCTTGAGTTGGCGTTCGGCGACGGCTTGAATCACTCTGAGTCGGTCCAGTTCGTGCATCGACAGGGTGATGGTCCCGGTCGTGTTCATCGCCAGCGCTCCTGAAACGCTTGTCTGGCAACGAACCTACGTCAAAATGCGACATTTCTACTTGGCAGAAACGCGACATTTGAACTTGGGACCTACAAACCTGTCATGGCCAGATACAAATGTCGGGGTGCGGGCTAAATACAGATGTCGTATCTATCCAAGGTTTTTGCTCTCACACGGTGTTGAAGATGCAGGGTCGAACGGGCAGGGCGCGGGTGCGTCGACTTCCCCGTTTGCTGAGCGCCGAGCTGTTTTT
>NZ_JALQDI010000008.1:0-142518 GCF_023631305.1 Caballeronia sp. INML3B | reverse complement strand
AGTCGCCAGCTTGCCACCGGTTAAAAACCCGACATCTGTAAATAGCCAGAACACGACATTAGGATAAAGCCGCAACAAAGCCAAAATACGCTAATTTGTCTTATGTTAAATCACCAATGCGACTAGCTGAAGTCGAACCCATCACCCCATCTCCCCAGCCCGTCCCAACAAGAACTCCCGCTCCCGCACATTCTTCGTGAGCGCCGCAGCACGCTCGAATTCCGCGCGAGCCTCGTCCTTGCGCCCGAGCCTCGCCAGCAAATCGGCGCGCACGCTCGGCAGCCAGTGATAGCTTCGGAGCGCGGCCGTCCCGGAAAGCGCATCGACTATCGGAAGTGCCGCGTCCGGCCCATACGCCATGCTCACCGCGACCGCGCGATTCAGTTCCACCACCGGCGTCGGCGCGGTCTGCATGAGCGCGTCGTAGAGCGCGACGATCATCGGCCAGTCGGTGTCGGCGGCGGTCGGCGCGCGCGCATGGCACGCCGCGAGCGCCGCCTGCAGCGCGTACACGCCGCGCGCACCGCCGAGCGCTTCGGAGCGTTCCAGCGCCGCGAGCCCGCGCCGGATCAAAAGCGGATCCCAGCGGCTGCGGTCCTGATCCGGCAGGAGCACCGGCCGGCCTTCACGGTCGACGCGCGCCTTCGTTCTCGACGCCTGAATCTCCATCAGCGCGACGAGCCCGTGGGCCTCGCTCTCGTCGGGCGCCAATTCGGCCAGGATGCGTCCGAGCCTGAGCGCGTCTTCACACAGGCCCGGACGCATCCAGTCGTCGCCGGCGGTCGCCGAATAGCCTTCGTTGAAAATCAGATAGATGACTTCGAGCACCGAGCCGAGCCGCGCGCCGCGCGCGTCGGCCTTCGGCACCTCGAACGGCACGCGTGCCGCCGATAGCGTGCGCTTTGCCCGCACGATGCGCTGCGCGATCGTCGGCTCCGGCACGAGAAACGCGCGCGCGATCTCATCGGTCGTGAGTCCGCCGATCAGGCGCAGCGTCAGCGCGGCGCGCGCATCGACGGATAACACCGGATGGCATGCCGTGAAAATGAGTCGCAGCAGATCGTCGCCGATATCGTTCTCGCGCGCGGCGTCGAGCGAATCGACGAAATCCGGCGTGATGTGCGCTTCCTGCGCGTCGAGATCGCGCCCGTATTCCTCGTGCTTGCGCGCGTGCAGCGCGTGCTGTCGCAGACGGTCGAGCGCCTTGTTCTTCGCTGTCGTCATGAGCCACGCTCCCGGCTTTTCGGGCACGCCCACGCCCGGTTGGCTCCAGTGCTCCAGCGCGGCGACGAACGCGTCCTGCGCCAGTTCCTCGGCGAGCGCGACATCGCGCACGACGCGCGCCACGCTCGCAATCACCTTCGCGGACTCGATGCGCCACACCGCGTCGATGGCGCGCCGGGCCGCATCGTCCGCGGCGCCCAGCTCCTTCGCGCGCCCGCTCACGCCGCTTCCGGATTCATGTGAACGAGTTCCCAGATATGACCGTCCGGATCTTCGAAGCCGTGGCCGTACATGAAGCCGTGATCCTGCGGCTCGCGCGGCGCGCGTCCGCCCGCGGCGACGGCCTTCGCGACCAGTTCGTCGACTTGCGCCCTGCTCTCGCACGACAGGCACACGAGCGTTTCGGTGCTCGCGTGGGCGTCGGCGATCGGCTTTTCCGTGAACGTCTGGAAGAAGCGTTCCACGAGCAGCATCGCGAAGATGTTTTCGCCGATGACGAGGCACGCGGCGTCATCGTTCGTAAATGCCGGGTCGAAACTCAGGCCCAGTGCCTTGAAGAAGGTCATCGAGCGCTTGAGGTCGCGGACCGGCAGGTTCACGAAGATTTGTTTGTGCATGATGTGCGGTCTCCGGATTGGATCGTTACGCGGCATCGCAGCCGTTATATGCACGACGATCCGCGCGCGCAAAAATCGACACGAACGTCACAAATAGCAAGGCCCGACCTTGCGGACTTCGATGGTGCACCACGTCGCCGCCGGACATTCGGCTGCAATCGCCACGGCCTGCGCATGCGTTTCGCAATCGATCAGAAAAAAGCCGCCGATCATTTCCTTGGCTTCGGCGAACGGTCCATCGATGATGCGGGCATCGCCATTGGCGTTCGTGACGCGCGCCGCATCCTTCAGCGACGTCAGTGATTCCACCGCGCGCAGCACGCCGCGCGCCTTCAGCGCATCGGCGAATTCCGCCATCTGGCGATACGCCTCGCGCCCCTCTTCCTGCGTGCGACGGCCGCGCTGTTCGACCGGTTCCACCACGAGTAACAGATAAGCCACGACGAACTCCGAAAGGTTTGGATGGCGTCCAAGTTAAACCGTCACGCGCGCGCCGGCAAGGTGTTGCCGGGCCGCGCATGTGCATCGCGCGTCTATCTCGATATTGACAAGCGTCATCGCGCCACACGATACTGCGACACATGCACGCAATCCTCACTCTCTCCATCGCCGCGATTAAAAACCGTATGAACGCCATCCGTGGCGGGTCATCGGGACAGCGTGTGCGCTAGCGAGACAGGCAAGCAAACGAATTCCGAAGGCCCCGCCGCAAGACGGGGCCTTCTTGTTTTTGCGTGCAAGGTTCCGTCTTCGGCTCACATCATGGAGAGCAGAGATGGAAGAGGTATCGCAGGTTTTCGCGCGTCATGGCGTCGGTCACGGCGTGGCGTCGGGCCGCCTGAGCGCATCGGGCGCGCGCGTCGTGGTCTACGTCGACGTGCATCCGCATCAGATGGTGTCGTGGCGGCTTACGCGCGATGCCGAATTGCGCATCGGCGGCGCGTCGGCGTGTTCGCTCTGGCTCACGCGTCATCGCGATCCGTACGACTACTGGATGAAGCCCGGCGATGTCGTGCGCCTGTCGCAAGGCGAGCGCGTATGGCTCACATCGGAGAGCGATCAGGCGATCGAGGTGTCGCTCACGTCGTATCGAGTCGCTACGCGCGGGTTCGTGTCGCGCTGGCTTGCCAAGTTCTGGCCACGCATCGCGGACCATCCTGCGAAGGCGCGCTGACGATGCAGTTGCTCAGGGCTCCATGCAGCGAAAGTTCGCCGCGAGGTTGATACTGCCCTTGCCGAGATAACGCGGATAGCCCGGATAACGGCAGATCGGTCGCGTGCGTCCGTTGGTGGCGGGCGCGATATCGCTGCCGAGGAGCGTTTCCGGCGCGACGCCGTTGCTCACCCATTCGTCGAGCGCGCCGAGTTCGTCCCACGCGGGAATGAACACGCCGTTGCCGTGCTGAAATCCCGGCACCATGTAGAGCCGCATGAACGAATCGACAGTGTCCTTCCCGTAGCGATCGATGAGCCCGCGATAGAACGCGATCGTCTGATTCGGGCTGATGACTTCGTCGGCGAGGCCGTGCATCGCGATGAGCTTGCCGCCGTGCGCAATGACCGCGGAGAAAGCCGGGTTCATTGCGCCGACGGTGTACGCGAGCGTCACGAGGCGCTGCCTGAAGCGGCCGGGATTGTCGAGGTCGAATGTGAGGGCGCCGAAGTCGAGATCGCGCGTGACGAAGTGGCGGATATAAGCGTCGCCCTGCGCGAAGAGATAGCCGTTCGCGGCGAAAGTCGGCGGAGTCAGAAGCGTCGGCGAGTCGCCGAGTCCGAGCGTCCCGGAGAAGTCGACGCCCTGAAACACGTTGTAGCCCGGATAGGTATCGACGCCGTACGCGAGCGGATACGGCAGCGTGACGCCGTCGCGCAGCGTATCGAGCGTGTCGATCTGCGCGTCGGACAGGCAACTGTCGCGCAAGGAAGGACGCTGCCCGTTCGCGCAACGCAGCGACGCGATGATCTGCGGTTCCAGCTTCCTGCACGCCTCCACGTTGCCGACGATGCCGTCCGCCGCGCCGTCGAGCCGGTCGCACTCGTGCACGACGGTCTCGAACACGCGCCGCTGCTGCGCGACGCCGACGAAGCCTCCCGGCTTCGCATACGACGCCTGGCCCACTTTCACGCCCATGAGCCGCACGCCGGAGAAGTTGATCGCGGGCGCGTTGGCGATCACGCCGTCGTAGTCATTCGGAAAGCGCTCGATCACGGTGAACCCTTCGCGCCCGCCCGTCGAGCCGCCCGCGAAGTAGGTCTTGTCGGGCGTGCGCCCGTAGCCCATCTGGATCAGCGCGAGCGCGACGTCGCGCGTTTTCTTGAGATGACCGAAGCCGAAATTGACGATGGCTTCGTCGTTGCCCGCGAAGTCGGCGCGCCCCGCGTTGCCGACGTGGCCCGAATCCGAACCGAAGGTCGCATAGCCGCGCGCGAGCGGCGTCGAGTCGGGCGCGAACGGCATCGGTTCGGTGCCGGAGACGATCGTGCCGTTGTACCCGCCGCCGCCCATCTGCAGCGCGCGGCCGTTCCAGCGGCTCGGCAGATTGACTTCGAAGCGGATATCGGGCGTCGAGTCCTGCAGCGCCTTGATGAAGCCGGTGATGCGGCAGTATTCGCCGTTGCGGTTGCCGGGCGCGGCCGCCTTGACGACCCACGCGGAAACGATCGTCGCGCCGCGCGTCGGCAGTCCGATGATCGACGCGGGCACGTTCTTGCCTTCGAGGTCGTCGCAATGCTTCGTCACGTACGAGGCCGCGTGGGCGTTCGAACACGCGGCGAGCGCGATTACCGCGAAGAGCGCACGGATGCTTACGTCGGACGAAAATAGGCGGAAGGAGCGAAACACGTCTTGGAAGTGGCTACTTCAAACGCCGCACAATATATAAGAACGAATTGGCGATAGCCATTCGGGTCTGCCGGTCGTTGCAGCGGCACAACCGGCCTCCCTGCCCTCGCGGGCTCCTTTCGATTTCATTCGCCGTCCCACTCGCCGCGAAGGTCGCTGTTTTCGAGAAGCTGCAGCAACGTTTCGGCCGGACGGCTCAGATGTTTCGCGCCGAACGCGATGAACTCCACTTCGGGCAATTCGGGCAGATCCGCGCGATTGACGGGCGCGGCCAATCCCCGGGCCGCGAGAAAATGCGAGCGCACGGTCAAGCCGAGGCCGCCGCGCGCCGCGGCAATGCAGCCCGCGTGACTGCTGCTCGTGCACACCATTTGCCAGCTCGCGCCGCTCATCGCGAGCGAATCGAGTACGACGCCCCGCGTGACACTCGGTTCCGAGACGAGGATGAGCGGCAGCGGACCACTCGTATCGACGATGGTGCCCGGCTTCGCGAGCCATTCGAGCCGTCCGGAGAAAAGCCGCATGCCGCGTGCATCGCCGATGCGCCGCTTGCCGACCGCGAGATCGAGCTCGCCGGCGTCGACCATCTGATAGAGCCGCCCGGTCATGCCGATCGTGATTTCCAGCTCGACGTCCGGATGCGTGTCGCGAAACGCCGCGAGCACGCTCGGCAGCGGCCCGAGCGCGATATCGTCCGATGAGCCGAGCCGAACGCGTCCGCGCAGTCGCGGCGAACTGAATTGCGACTGCGCGTGCGCCATCGCTTCGAGAATCACGCGGGCGTGGACGAGCATCGCTTCGCCGTCGGCGGTGAGTGCGAGCGAATGCGTGTCGCGCACGAACAGGCGCCGGCCGACGCTCTCCTCCAGGCGCCGGATATGCTCCGAGACGCTGGACTGTCGAAGGCCGAGCTGCCGCCCCGCATCGGTGAAACTGTGCGACGCGGCCACGGTCGCGAACGTGTTCAGCCAGAGTGGATTGAGCATGCGTCATTGTGATCGGCATTAACGATGACAGTCAATGCGGTTAGCGGTCTTCCCGATGACTCGGTAAGTCATTAACATTTCACATATTGCGCGACGGGCTTGTTTCCAAGCGCTTTCTTCGTCGCGCGGCGACCACCACCCGCTTCCCACATGACCAAGAGTTCTTCGCACACGGCGCTCCTTTGGATCGTCGCCGTGGGCTTTTTCATGCAGGCGCTCGACACGACCATCGTGAACACGGCGCTGCCTTCCATCGCGCGCAGCCTCCATGCCGCGCCGCTCGCCATGCAGTCGATCGTCGTCGCCTACACGCTCACGATGGCGCTCTTCACGCCTGCTTCCGGCTGGCTCGCGGACCGCTTCGGCACGCGCCGGGTCTATCTCGTCTCGATCTCGCTCTTCGTGATCGGCTCGCTCGCCTGCGCAGGCGCGCATTCGTTGAACCAGCTCGTGCTTGCGCGCGTGCTGCAAGGCATCGGCGGCTCGATGCTGCTGCCGATCGGACGTCTCGCCGTGCTGCGCGCCGTCTCCGGCGAAGCCTACGTCTCCGCACTCGCGATGATCTCCGTCGCCGGCCAGGTCGGCCCGATTCTCGGCCCCACGCTCGGCGGCTGGTTCGTCGAGTCGTTTTCCTGGCACTGGATCTTCCTGATCAACGTGCCGATCGGCGCGGTCGGCCTCTACGCGGTGCAGCGCTTTCTGCCGAACGACACGCTGCACGATGCGCCGCCCTTCGACTTCATCGGCTGCGGCTTGCTGTCGATGTGCATGGTGTCGTTCTCACTCGCGCTCGACAGCCCCGTAGAGACGCATCGCGGCGCGGTGTCCGCGGCGCTCTTCGCGCTCGCGGCGGTGTCGGCGTTCGCGTATGTGCCCTACGCGCGGCACAAGCGCAATCCGCTCTTTCATCTCGCGCTCTTTCAGGAGCCGAATTTCAGCGTCGGACTGATCGGCAATCTGCTGTGCCGCATCGGTTCGAGCGCGGTGCCTTTCCTGCTGCCGCTTCTCATGCAGCTCGAACTCGGCTACAGCCCGCTGCATTCGGGCCTGATGATGCTGCCGATCGCCATCGCCGGGACGCTCAGCAAGCGCTGGATCGCGCAACTCGTGAAGCGCTACGGCTACGACACGTTCCTGCTCGTGAACACGGCGCTCGTGGGCGCGTCGATCGTCGCGTTCGCGCTGTTCTCGCCGACCTTGCCGCTCGTCGTCGAGATCGCGATCCTCGTCGTGTTCGGCGCGTGCAACTCGATGCAGTTCGCGGCGATGAACAGCGTCACGCTCAAAGGCCTCTCGATCAAGGATGCCGGCAGCGGCAACAGCCTCTTTTCGATGGTGCAGATGCTCGCGATCGGCCTGGGCGTTTCCATCGGCGGCTCGCTCGTGCAGGTGTTCCAGGGGCCGTTCTCGACCGCGGCCGGCTTCAGGCTGAGCTTCGTCTGCATGGGCGTGGTGACGCTGCTGTCGGGCCTCGTGTTCCGTTACCTCGATTCCGCGCCGCAGAGCGCCGCGCCCGTGCGCGCCGGCACGTCCTGACAGTTGCGGCTATTCTGACGGTCCCATCGAAATCGTTTCTTCTGGAGCGCAACCGTGCAATACCGCAAATTCGGCAATACCGGTCTCACCGTTTCGCGTCTCACGCTCGGCACGATGACGTTCGGCCTGCAGACCGAGGAAGACGTGTCGCGCAGCATCATGGACCGCGCGGCGGACGCGGGCGTCAATTTCATCGATACGGCGAACGTCTATCCGCTCGGCAGCGGACATGATATCGCGGGCCGGACCGAGGAGATCGTCGGCCGCTGGCTCAAGGGCCGCCGCGATAATTACATTCTCGCGACCAAGGCCGTGCATGAAATGGGGCCGCTCGCGTGGCACAAGGGTGCATCGCGCAAGCATCTGCTCGATGCGATCGACGCGTCGCTCAAGCGGCTCGACACGGATTATGTCGACCTGTACCAGCTTCATAACGACGATCACGACACGCCGCTCGACGAGATGCTCGAAGCGCTCGACACCATCGTGCGGCAAGGCAAGGCGCGGTATATCGGCGTGTCGAATTTTCTGGCGTACCGGCTCGCGCGTGCGCTCGGCCGCTCGGACGTATTGCGCGCCGCGCGCTTCGTTTCCGTGCAGCCGCGTTACAACCTGCTGTTCCGCCAGATCGAGCGCGAACTGCTGCCGCTCGCGACTGAGGAAGGTCTCGCCGTGATTCCGTACAACCCGCTCGCGGGCGGTTTGCTGACGGGCAAGCATAGCTTCGATGCCGGCCCGAGCGAAGGCCGCTTCACCGGCGCGGTCGGCAAGGCGGGCGCGATGTACACCCAGCGTTACTGGCACGAGCGCGAGTTTCATACGATCGAGCAGATCAACAAGATCGTCGCGCCGACCGGGCGCTCGCTCGCGGGCACAGCGCTCGCGTGGGTCCTGGCCAATCCGGCGGTGAGCTCGGCGATCATCGGCGCGAGCCGGCCCGAACAACTCGACGAGACGCTCGCGGCCGTCGATCAGCCGATCGATCCGGACATCAAGGCGAAGCTCGACGAGGCGACGGTCGAATATCGTTTCGGCGACGCATTGCGCTGATCTCGTTTCAGACGCGGGCCGCGCGTGCGCGATACACGCCTTCGAGCGAGTAAATCGCGAGCGCGGCCCAGATCGCGCCATAGCCGGTCAACTGATCGTGCCCGAAGAATTCCTGATAGATCACAACGCCGATCAGCAATTGCAGCGTCGGCGTGATGTACTGGATGAGCCCGAGCATCGATAGCGGAATGCGCCGCGCCCCCGCCGCAAAAAGCAGGAGCGGCACCGCGGTCACGGGCCCGGCCGCCGCGAGCAGCAGCTTCACACCGGGCGACGCGTGCGCGAAGCCGCTGCCGCCGTGCGAAGTCAGAAAGAAGAGATAAAGCAGCGCGACGGGACACAGCAGCATCGTTTCGAGCGTGAGACCTTCGAGCGCGCCGAGCGACGCGGTCTTGCGCAAAAGTCCGTAGCCGCCGAACGTCAGCGCAAGCGCAAGGCTGATCCACGGCGGTGCGCCGTTCACCCAGGTCAGCCACAGCACCCCGAGCGCGGCGATCGTCACCGCGATCCATTGCACCGGCCGCAGCCGCTCGTGCAGGAACGCCATCCCGAACACGACGTTGACGAGCGGATTGATGAAGTAGCCGAGGCTCGCCTCGACGATGCGCCCGTCGTTCACCGCCCAGATATAGATGCCCCAGTTCGCCGACAGCAGTACGGCGCTCGCGGCGAAACGCGCAAGCAGGCGCCTGTCGCGCAGAACCGGGCCGAGCCACTTCCATTGACGGCGCACGGTCATGACGATCAGCAGGAAGACCATCGACCACGCCATGCGATGCGCGAGCATCTCGACCGCGCCGATCGAATGCAGGGCCTTGAAGTAGATCGGGAAAAGGCCCCAGATGACGAAGGCCGAGAATGCGTAGATGACGCCTGGATTCATTGTTCGATACGTAGAGCGGAGTGGCCGCGCACGAACGATCGGCTCGTTCGTGCGCGCTTGCCTGGCCGTTCGGCAGGAAAGCGATCCGCAAGGATTGGAAGCCGGATTTTAGTCGACGCGCGGGGTAGCGCTCCAGCGGCAATCGAACGATGGCTGATTCATGGCGAACCCTTGGACGATTTCTTGCTCGAATCGAGAGCGCGAACTGAGCGCGAACTGAGCGCGAAAGCCATTCGGAAGGCTCGTGTTAGCATGCCGCCGCGCGCTTGCCGTTCGCCCTCCCCGCCTGCCCCTATGGTTCCCTGATGAATAACCGCACCGTCCAGCAGAACTTCTTTCACATCTTGTTGTGCGCCGTGACCCTCGCGCTCGCGTGGGTGTTGCTGCCGTTTTTCGGCGCAATCTTCTGGGGCGCGATTCTCGCGATCCTGTTCCAGCCGATGCAGCGCTATCTCGCCGCGCGCTTCGGCAAGCGCCGCAATCTCGCCGCACTGACGACGCTGTCCGCCGCGATCCTGATCGTCATCATTCCGCTTGCGGTCGTCGCGGTGACGCTAGTTCAGGAAGTCGCCCTCGTCTACGCGCGGATCAAGAGCGGCGAGCTGAATTTCGGCCTGTATTTCCAGCACGTCCTGCACGCGCTGCCGGCATCGGCGCAGGCGCTCCTCGGGCGTTTCGGGCTCGACGACATCCCCGGCGTGCAGCGCAAGCTAATCGAAGGCGCGTCGCAAATCAGCCAGTTCGCCGCGACGCAAGCGCTGTCGATCGGGCAGAACACGTTCCAGTTCGTCGTGAGCTTCGGCGTGATGCTGTACCTCGTGTTCTTTCTGCTGCGCGATGGCGGCGAGATCGCCCGACGCATCCGGCGCGCGATTCCGCTGGATCCGGAGCCCAAGCAGCATCTCATCGCGAAGTTCACGGCGGTGGTGCGCGCGACGGTGAAGGGCAATATCGCGGTCGCGGCTGTGCAGGGCCTGCTCGGCGGGCTGATTTTCTGGATACTCGGCATCAACGGCTCCCTGTTGTGGGGCGTGCTGATGGGGTTCCTTTCGCTGTTGCCCGCCGTCGGGGCGGCGATCGTCTGGGTGCCCGCCGCGCTCTATTTCTTCATGACGGGACAGATCATCAAGGGTCTGATTCTCGTCGTGTTCTGTGTCGTGGTGATCGGTCTCGTGGATAACGTGCTGCGGCCGATTCTCGTGGGCAAGGACACGAAGATGCCCGATTGGGTCGTGCTCATCTCGACCCTTGGCGGGATGGCGCTCTTCGGCATCAACGGATTCGTGATCGGGCCGCTGGTGGCGGCGCTGTTCATGGCGAGCTGGGACCTGTTTTCGCAGGACGAGGCGGGCAATCAGTAGCCGCAACGAAAAACCGGCGCTGGATCAGCGCCGGTTTTCCGGGGTTGATGCTCGTGGAGTTCAGCGCGTATTCGGCGCCACATACCGGCACTCGAAGCGCTTTCTCACCGTGCCGTTCTCATCGACGCTTTCGAGATAGACATCGAACTGCCACAAGCGCGCCATGTGCTTGAGGACTTCGTCGCTGTCGTTCGAGAGATGGCGGTTGTCGGTCATGAAGTGACGCAGCGTCAGACTGCGATCGCCACGCGTATTCACCGAATACACCTGGATGTTCGGCTCGCGATGATGAATATCGTATTGCCGCGACAGCGCCTGACGAACATAGCGATAGCCGCTGTCGTCATGAATCGCCGACACTTCGAGTGCGTCGCGCATGTCGTCGTCGAGAATCGAGAACAGGCGCATCTCGCGAATCAGATGCGGCGACAGATATTGCGCGATGAAGCTTTCGTCCTTGAAGTTGCGCATCGCGTAGTGCAAGGACTCCAGCCAGTCGCTGCCCGCGAGGTCGGGGAACCACTCGCGATCTTCGTCCGTCGGGTTTTCGCAGATGCGGCGGATATCGCTCATCATCGAAAAGCCGAGCGCGTACGGATTGATGCCGCTGTAATACGGCTTTGTCACCGGCGGTTGATACACGACGTTCGAATGCGAGTGCAGAAACTCCATCATGAAGCTGTCTTCGAGACGGCCTTCGTTGTAGAGCGTGTTGAGCAGCGTGTAGTGCCAGAACGTCGCCCAGCCTTCGTTCATCACCTGCGTCTGCCGCTGCGGATAAAAATACTGGCCGATCTTGCGCACGATGCGGATGACTTCGCGCTCCCACGGCTCGAGCAACGGCGCGTTTTTCTCCGCGAAGTACAACAAGTTCTCCTGCGGCTCCGGCGGATAGCGGCTTTCGATTTCCTCCGGCGATGGCTCCTTTCCCTTGGGCAGCGTGCGCCACAACTCGTTGACCTGCGATTGCAGATACGCTTCGCGTTCGCGCCGCATCGCCGCTTCCTTCGCAAGCGATAGCTTTTGCGGCCGCTTGTAGCGATCGACGCCATAGTTCATGAGCGCGTGGCACGAGTCGAGCAGTTCCTCGACGCGATCCAGTCCATATCGCTCCTCGCATTCCGCGATGTAATTCTTCGCGTAGACGAGGTAGTCGATGATCGCGTGCGCGTCCGTCCAGAGCCGGAAGAGGTAGTTGCCCTTGAAGAACGAGTTGTGCCCGTACGCCGCGTGAGCGATCACGAGCGCCTGCATCGTCATGGTGTTCTCTTCCATGAGATATGCGATGCAGGGATTCGAATTGATGACGATTTCGTACGCGAGGCCCATTTGCCCCCGCCGATAGCCTTTCTCTGTCGCGAGAAAATGCTTGCCGAACGACCAGTGCCGGTAGTTCACCGGCATGCCGACGGACGCATACGCATCCATCATCTGTTCGGAGCTGATGATTTCCAGCTGAATGGGATAAGTGTCGAGACCGTAACCGTTCGCGACGCGCGAAATTTCAGCGTCGTACTCCTCGATCAGCTCGACGCTCCAGTCCGACGGGCACGGCAGCGGTCGCCGTTTCTCCGAAACATTCATTCTGCCTTCCTCGTGCGCCTCGTCTGCCTCTGCGGACGCCTTGCGTTGCTCTGCCTCAGGCCCCAGTCTGGAAGCCGCACGATCGTCCGTGCCTTCCAGTTGGTACCCACGCGTCTCGTTCTGCCAAGGCCGTGTCGTCATGCGGCCGCCTGCTGTTTTTCGAACAGCTCGCGGAACACCGGATAGATGTCCGCAGCCGAATCGACTTTCTTCATGGCCAGTTCGGGCGCGCCCATCGCAAGCTGAGCATACTCCAACCAGAGATTTTGCTCCTCCGGCGCAACTTGAATATAGGCAAAATACCGGACCTTCGGCAGGATGTCTTCCGACAGCAGCCTGCGGCACTTCGGGGAATCGTCCGTCCAGTTGTCGCCGTCCGATGCCTGCGCGCCGTAAATGTTCCATTCAGTCGGCGAATAGCGCTCGTCCATGATCTTCTTCATGAGCTCGAGCGCGCTCGACACCACAGTGCCGCCGCTTTCGGTCGAATGGAAGAACGTGTCTTCGTCCACTTCCTCGGCGCGCGTATGGTGCCGGATAAACACGACTTCGATCTTTTCGTAGTTCCGTTGCAGGAACAGATACAGGAGGATGAAGAAGCGCTTGGACAAGTCCTTGCGCTGCTCGTCCATCGAGCCGGAGACGTCCATCAGGCAGAACATCACCGCCTTGCTCGATGGCGTCGGCTGCTTCACGCGGTTGATGTAGCGCAGATCGAACGGATCGATGAACGGAATGCGCGTGATCCGGCCCTGCATGACGACGATATCCGCTTCAAGACGCGCGATCTCTTCCGGATCGGCGTTCTCGTCTTTCAATTGCTCGAGCTGGCGCTCCATTTCGCGCAACTGCGACGCGAGCGGCCAGCCGAGCGCGATGCGCCGGCCGAGCGCGCTGCGCAGGGACCTGACCACGTCGATGTTGTTCGGCGTGCCTTCCGCCGCCCAGCCCGCGCGCACGTTCTTCCAGGTAGGCACCGCAAGCAGCTGGGTCTTGACGAGGCGCGGCAGTTCGAGGTCGTCGAAGAAGTACTGCATGAACTCCTCGCGAGACAGCTCGAAAACGAAATCATCCTGCCCTTCGCCTTCGTTGCTTGCGCTCTTGCCGCCGCCGCCCGCGCCGCCCGGCGGACGCGGAATCTTGTCGCCGCGAATGTAATCCGCGTTACCCGGATGGACATACTCGCGCTTGCCGCCCGGTCCGTGACGGAACGAGGGCTCGGAGATGTCCTTCTTGGGAATGGTGATGCTTTGGGTGCTTTGAATGTCTTTGATACTGCGATCGCGCACCGCGTCGGAAACCGCGCGGCGAATGTAACTCTTGACGCGTCGCAGGAAGCGTTCGCGGTTGGCAATGCTCTTGTTCTTGCCGGCTAACCTGCGGTCGATGATTTGGTGCAGCACATCCAGTCTCCCGCGTTATTGGCGAGCTTGGGAGGCGCTGCGCACAGTTTCGACTGATCGCAGCGTCTTTCGTCTCGCAATTCGTCCACTGTGCGGTCCGGACGCAATCCACGCACCCGGGCCGCAGGGGACATCCTGACTATCGCTTGC
This sequence comes from Caballeronia sp. INML3B, assembly GCF_023631305.1. Taxonomy (NCBI): domain Bacteria; kingdom Pseudomonadati; phylum Pseudomonadota; class Betaproteobacteria; order Burkholderiales; family Burkholderiaceae; genus Caballeronia; species Caballeronia sp. INML3B. Next base: position 128,882 of record NZ_JALQDI010000008.1, on the reverse strand, counting down.
GCGGGACCGGAGTATGGCGCGTCAGCGCCCACTCCCGTCGATTCCCCTATTCCTGTCCACTCTACATCACGACGACTTGCGCACGCGCAGATACCAGTCGCACAGGAGCCGGACCTGCTTCGGCGTGTAGCCCTTCGCGACCATGCGGTTGACGAAGTCTTCGTGCTTGCGTTGCTCCTCGGCCGAACCTTTCGCATTGAACGAAATTACCGGCAGAAGTTCTTCGGTGTTGGAGAACATCTTCTTTTCGATCACCACGCGCAGCTTCTCGTAGCTGATCCACGCGGGATTCTTGCCGCCGTTCGCCGCACGCGCACGCAACACGAAGTTCACGATCTCGTTGCGGAAATCCTTCGGGTTGCTGATGCCCGCGGGCTTTTCGATTTTCTCCAGCTCGGCATTCAGCGCCGCCCGGTCGAAGCTCTCGCCGGTGTCGTGATCGCGGAACTCCTGATCCTGAATCCAGAAGTCGGCGTACGTCACATAGCGGTCGAAGATGTTTTGTCCATACTCCGAATACGACTCCAGATACGCGGTCTGAATTTCCTTGCCGATGAACTCGGCATAGCGCGAAGCCAGCACGTCCTTGATGAACGACAGATACTTCTGCTCCGTCTCCGGCGGGAACTGTTCGCGTTCGATCTGCTGTTCGAGCACGTACATCAGATGCACCGGGTTCGCAGCGACTTCGCTCGAATCGAAGTTGAAGACGCGCGACAGGATCTTGAACGCGAAACGCGTGGACACGCCCGTCATGCCTTCGTCGACACCCGCGTAATCGCGATACTCCTGATACGACTTCGCCTTCGGGTCGGTGTCCTTCAGGTTCTCGCCGTCATAGACCTGCATCTTCGAAAAGAGACTCGAATTTTCCGGTTCGTGCAGGCGCGTGAGCACGGCCATCTGCGCCATCATCTTGAGCGTGCCCGGTGCGCAAACCGCCTCGGCGAGGGATGAGTTGCGCAAAAGCTTCTCGTAGATCTTGATCTCTTCGCCGTAACGCAGGCAGTACGGCACCTTCACGACGAAGATACGATCGAGCAGTGCTTCATTGTTCTTGTTGTTGCGAAACGCCTTCCACTCCGACTCGTTCGAGTGCGCGAGGATGACGCCGTCGAACGGAATCGCGCCGAAGCCTTCCGTGCCCTTGAAGTTGCCTTCCTGGGTCGCGGTGAGCAGCGGGTGCAGCACCTTGATCGGCGCCTTGAACATTTCGACGAATTCCAGCAAGCCCTGATTGGCGAGGCACAGGCCACCGGAATAGCTGTATGCGTCAGCGTCGTCCTGCGAATAGGTTTCGAGCTTGCGGATATCCACCTTGCCGACGAGCGACGAGATGTCCTGATTGTTTTCGTCACCGGGCTCGGTCTTCGCGATGCCGATCTGGCGAAGGATGGAAGGATAGCGGCGCACCACGCGGAACTTGCGGATGTCGCCGTTGTATTCGTGCAGGCGCTTCACTGCCCACGGCGAAAGGATGCTCTTCAGATAGCGGCGCGGAATGCCGTACTGCTCTTCGAGGACGGGACCGTCTTCGTCGTAATCGAAGAGGCCGAGCGGCGACTCATTGACGGGCGAACCCTTCAGCGAATAGAACGGAACGCGCTCCATGAGCTGCTTCAGTCGTTCGGCGATCGACGACTTGCCGCCGCCCACCGGACCCAGCAGATACAGGATCTGCTTCTTCTCTTCGAGCCCCTGTGCCGCGTGCCGGAAGTACGACACGACGTTCTCGATCACCTCCTCCATTCCGTAGAATTCACGGAACGCCGGATACACCTTGATGACCTTGTTCGCAAACACACGCGATAAACGCGGGTCGAGGCGAGTGTCGACCATCTCCGGTTCCCCGATGGCCGTCAACATGCGTTCGCCCGCTGTTGCATATGTGGCAGGATCTTCTTTGCAGAGCGCGAGATACTCTTCGAGCGAGAATTCCTCCTCGCGGGTTTTTTCGAAGCGGGTCGCGAAACTGCTGTAGATATCCATGCTACCTCCTCGCCGAAGTCAGAAAGCTATGTCGTGCGCAACGCGCGTAATCGAAACGACATCGCTTGAATTCATCCTAAACCCTTTCGAATTTTTTTTCACGCACTTGCGTTGTTCATTTGCTTCGAAGAATTACTAGCTTGGTGAGTTATTTTCGTTCACCTACAATCCTCATCCCAATGTCTCTATCCTGTTGCTCCGCATCGTCCCTGCCTGTTCGCTTCCCCGCGCACTTCGCTACTTGAGCACAGCTTCTGTCCGCCAATGCGAGGCGCGCCTCACTCGCGCGCATGCCTATATCGCTTCATGTCGAATACGTGCGCTCGCGCTCATTCGATGCGATACATGAATGACATCGACGCCCATACGACAGCATCAAGAACCGTTCCCGATGCGGGATATTCCCGCCTCACGCGAGCACGAGTTCCAGTTCGCCGATGCGATCGATCGAGCCATGCAGCATCCCCGGTCCGTCGATGCGATACGCACCCGTATAAGAGCCCGTGGTGATGGTCCAGAACGGTTCGACGGTCAAACCCATGCGGCAACAATGGTTGACGAGCCAGGGCAGCAATTCGCGGGGATCGCCCGCCGGATTGCCGAGCGCTTCCGGCGCGATCGAAACGCCGTCCAGTGTGAATTCCAGGCGCGGCGTGAGGAAGTCGAAGCCCGGCGCGACGACGTCGTAGGGTTCCATGCCCGACACCACGAGCGCGCCATTGTTCTGTGAGTCGGCGAGCTGCGCGAGCGGGTCGAGATTGGGCCATTGCGCAAACCGGCTGTCGACCACTTCGAGCGCGACCGCGATGCCGCCTATCGCATCGAATACTTCCTCGCGCGTGTAAGGGTCATGTCGCGCGGGCAGCGCATAGGCGAAGCGGAACGCGACTTCGAGTTCCACCAGTACGCGAAAAAATGATTGAAAAGGCACGCGCGCGGGCGAGACGTGGACGAGCGCGGCGTCGATAGGCGCGCCCGTGGCGAGCGCATCGGGGGCGCGCGCGCCGATCTTCCATGCGCCGATGCGCGCATCCGACTCTCTCAGCATCTCATGCTGGATTGCGTAGGCGGTGGGCGCGTCGGCCGGAATGTCGGCGGGCTCCAGCGCTTCGATGAGCCGATGCCGGCGGCGGGCGTCCGCGAGCTTCGCGGCGAGTGTCGATCCGGTCATGTCGATATCCTCGTGTGAGCGGTGACGCACACCCCTCAGTGTACGGGTTACCGGATCGGCGTTGGTCGCGCGCGTGTGCATTCGCGCGCATTCATCTCCTGTTCGCGGCTACGCGCCCTATGCCGTGCTCAGAACGTCTCCCAGTCGCCGCCTGCGTCCGCGGTCGGCGAGGCGCGCGTCACCGGCACGATTGCGGCGCGCTTCGCCTGCGCTGTCACGAGCGGCTTCGTCACGAGCGCACGCGTGTGCGCCGTCATCGTTGCACGCGATGCAATTTTCACCGCCGGCGTGGATGCGACCGACGCCGTCGCGTGCGGCGCGCCGTCCGCCACCTGGAACACCGCCACCGCCTGCCGCAGGCGCGCGGCCTGATCCTCGAGGGACTGCGCGGCCGCCGCCGCTTCCTCGACGAGCGCCGCGTTCTGCTGCGTCACCTCGTCCATCTGCGTGACTGCGCGCGACACTTGCTCGATGCCGCTCGACTGCTCCTCGGACGCCGCCGCGATCTCGCCCATGATGTCGGTCACGCGCTGCACTGCGCCGATGATCTCGTTCATCGTGCGGCCGGCTTCATCGACGAGTGTCGTGCCCGTGCGCACGCGCGCCACCGACGTGTCGATCAGTTCCTTGATTTCCTTCGCCGCCGCCGACGAGCGCTGCGCCAGGCTGCGCACCTCGCCTGCGACGACTGCGAAGCCGCGCCCTTCCTCGCCCGCGCGCGCCGCTTCGACGGCCGCATTGAGCGCAAGGATGTTGGTCTGGAACGCGATGCCCTCGATGATCGTGATGATGTCCGCGATCTTCGACGAGCTGCCGTCGATCTCGCGCATCGTATCGACGACCTGCGTCACGACCGCGCTGCCCTTGCCCGCGATGTGCGACGCATTCGCCGCGAGCGCGCTTGCCTGCCGGGCGTTGTCGGCGTTCTGGCGGACGGTGCCGGTCAGCTCCTCCATGCTCGACGCCGTTTCCTGCAGCGCGGACGCCTGTTCCTCGGTGCGCGAAGACAGATCGGTGTTCCCGGCGGCGATCTGCTGCGTCGCGGACGCGATCGATTCGCTGCCCGTGCGCACGGTGCGCACGGTCGTGAGCAGGCTCGCACGCATTCTGGCGAGACCTTCGAGCAACTGCCCCATTTCGTCGCGTGACGTGACGGTGACCTCGCGGCGCAGGTCGCCCGCGGCGATCGCGTCGAAATGGGCGAGCGCGGCTTCGAGCGGCCGCGCGATCGCCCGCCGCAGCGACACCCACGCGAACGCGGCCGCCGCGATGCCGAGCGCGATCGCCCCGAGGCTCAGCGCACGGAACCACAGGAAACGGCTCTGAGTCTCCTCGTAGCTCTGCTTCGATGCTTCGGTCAGATACTTGCGCAGCGCCTCATTCGCGTTGGCGAGCTCGTTGTACATGGCCTGCATCGCCTTCGCGTTCGCGATGATGCCGTCGTGGTCGTTCGCCATGACCGCGGCGACGCCCTTGTCGACGATGCCTTGCAGCGCGAGGCGTTTTTCCTGCGCGGCATCGGCGAGACGCTTTTCGCCCGGCGCTTGCGGCAACGACATGTATTCCTTCCAGTAGCCGTCCGCCCGTTCGCGCATCATGCGCGCGCGCTCGACGGTGGCGGCCACCTCCGGCGTGCCGGCGAGGAGCGCCGCGCGATCGAACACGAGCCGCTCGCGCGCGGCATACATCTCCGCGTTGCCGACTGCGATCGCCGCCGGCATTTGCACCGCGTAGGTATTCTGGAACGCGCCGTTCGAATGGCTCATGCCGGTGAGACCCAGCGCGCCGATCGCAATGAGCAGCGCACCCAGAAACGCCATCGACATGCCGAGGCGCGCCTTGATCGTCAAAGCCTTCTTCATTGTGTTTTCCCTGTTGTCGCCCGCGAGCGGTGTCGTCGTCTCCTGGCAGCGTGCGCGCGAGACATCACGCGGCCGCTAGCGATGTAAACGGCGCGAAAGCGCGAGCACTTGAGGGAATTATTTCGTATGAAGTAAAACGGCGCGTCAGACGCGCCGTTTTTTCAACGAACATTGAAAAGTTATGCGGAAATTTCGCTGCGGTGCGGAATCGACGGCTGCGCGCCTTCGCGCGTCACCGCCACCGCCGCCGCCCGCTGACCGAACGCGATCGCGTCGAGCGGCGCGGCGCCCCGCGCGAGTTCGGCCGCGAAGCCGCCGATGAACGTGTCGCCGGCGGCGGTCGTGTCGATCGCCTCGACTTTCGGCGATGGCAGATGGACGCCTTCATCGTCCGCGCCATCGAGCAGCGCGAGCACGCCTTGCGCGCCGAGCGTCACGATCACGTTGCGCGCGCCCTTCGCCTTGAGCGCCTGCGCGGCGCGGCGCGCGTCATCGGGCGTGTCGATCGCCACGCCCGAGAGCGTCGCGGCTTCCAGTTCGTTCGGAATCAGATAATCGACGAGCGGGAACCAGTCCGGCGGCAATTTGCGCGCGGCCGGCGCGGGGTTGAGGATCGTGGTGCGCAGAAGACGCCGGCCGGCGGCGAGCGCGGCGCGCACGGTCTCGGGCGGCGTTTCGAGCTGGCACACGATGACATCGGCTTGCGCGATCAGCGCTTCCTGCGCCTCGATGCGCGCGGGCGTCACTTCGGCGTTGCTGCCCGCGACGATGACGATCGCGTTCTGGCTCGCGTCATCGACGACGATGAGCGCGACGCCCGTCGGCGCGTGAGCACTCGTCGCGAGCGCCGTGCAGTCGATGCCTTCCGCCTCCAGACTGCCCTTGAGCGTCGCACCGTTCGAATCGTTGCCGACGCAGCCGATCATCGCGACCCGTGCGCCGAGGCGCGCCGCGGCGACCGCCTGATTGCCGCCCTTGCCGCCCGGCACTTGGGCGAACGCATGTCCGGCGAGCGTTTCGCCCGGCCTCGGCAGACGCGGCGCGCGCGCGACGAGATCCATGTTGAGGCTGCCGACCACGGTCACGCGGCCGGTCTTGCTTGCATCGCCCGATTTGGCGCTATCTCCCATCTCGTTTCCTTTTGAACGGCACTACGCTTTGGCGCTGCGCGACTCGGGCACCACGGCGGTCGATTCGCGGCGCACGAGGCGCGGCGGGACCACGCGCCGGCGTGTCGTGCCGGTCAGCTTGCCAGTGATGCGGTCGATCAGCGTCTGCGCGGCCATTTCGCCGAGCGCGCGCACCGATTGTCCCACCGTCGACAAGGCCGGATAGGTGTAACGCGACAGCTCGACATCGTCGAAACCGATGATCGAGCAATCCGTCGGCACGTTGATGTGGCGCTCGGCCGCCGCACGCAGCGCGCCGATGCCCATCATGTCATTGCACGCGAAGATCGCGGTCGGCCTCATGTTGTCGAGCAGTTGCGACGCTGCCGCGTAGCCGCCCGTCGCGGAGAAGTCGCTCTGCTGAATCGCGTTCGGCTCGATCTCGATGCCGCGCTCGGCCATCGCGCGGATGAAGCCGTGCAGGCGCATCGCGGAGACGGCCGTCGCGACCGGCCCCGTGATGCAGCCGATCTTCGAATGCCCGAGCTGCAGCAGATGCCGCGTCGCGAGATACGCGCCCTTTTCGTGGTCGATCTGCACGAGGTCGGACTGCAGCCCCTCGATATTTCTATCGACGATCACGAGCGGCTCACGCGCGCCCGCGAGGCATTGCGCGAGCACGGAATCCTCGCCTGCCGAGGCGATCACCAGCCCGTCGATGCGCTTTTCCTGTAGCACGCGCAGATAGTTGCGCTGCTTGGCGGGATCGTCGTCGGAGTTGCAGAAGAATACGCAATAGCCGTTCTTCGCGCAGCCGTCCTCGACGCCGCGCGCCAGTTCGGCGAAGTACGGATTCGTCGCGTTCGGCACGAGCAGGCCGATGGTCGCCGTCGAGCGCGCCTTCAGCGAGCGCGCGACCGCCGACGGCACATAGTCGAGCTCGAGAATCGCCCGCTCGACTTTCGCCCGCACGTCGGCAGACACCGGCCGCGAATTGTTCACTACGTGGGATACCGTCGTAAACGACACCCCGGCAATGGCTGCCACGTCTTTGATCGTCGCCATACATCGTCCTTCGCTATCTTTGGTCCAACTGCTCTTATTGGTCGTAAGGCGTCCGGCGCCTAAACATGCTGTTCACGCGCCGCTTTGCTTTCCCCGCGCCCTGCCTGCTTTCATTGCCTGCTGCATCGGCTCTCGTGCGCCCATGCCGCTTGGCCACCGTCGCCGTCTCTCGGTCCGACAAACGATTACACACGCTTCCTTCTGCTGCGGTATGTATCCAGCACCACCGCCACCACGATCACCGCGCCGGTAATGATGCGCTTGGTCGGCTCGTTTGCGCCGATCTGCGCCAGCCCCGCCGCCAGCACGGAGATGATCAACACCCCGAAAAACGTGCTGATGACCGAGCCGCGCCCGCCCATCAGGCTCGTTCCGCCGATCACGACGGCCGCGATCACCTGCAGTTCCAGCCCGGCGCCCGCGTTCGGATCGGCCGCTTCCAGCCGCGAGATCTGAAACAGCGCCGCCAGTCCCGAAAGTGCGCCCATCAGCGCGAAAACGATGACCTTGTACGGCCGCGGATTGACGCCCGCGAGCCTCACCGCTTCCTCGTTCGTGCCGATCCCTACGAGATATCGGCCAAAAACCGTCCGGGTCAAGACCAGATGCGCAATTATCATCACCGCGACCGCGATCAGAAACGCGGGCGAGATGCCGAACGCGATTGGATTCGAAAGGAAATCGAACGCATCGCCGATATACGCCGTGCGCGAGTTCGTCATCTGATACGCGAGCCCGCGCGCGCCTTCAAGCACGCCGAGCGACACGATGAACGACGGAATCCGCCACGCCACCGTCACGAGGCCCGTGACCGTGCCCGTCAGCGCGGCGGCCGCGAGGCCGATCAGCGCGGCGGGAAACGCCGGCCAGTGCCACTTGAGCGCGGCCACGCTCACGACCGACGCCCCCAGTGCGAGCACCGAGCCGACCGACAGATCGATGCTCGCGATGATCAGCACGAACGTCATGCCGACCGACATCACGACGAGATCCGGAATCTGGTTCGCGATCGTGCTGAACGTGTCGTACGTCAGGAAGTGCGTGCTCAGCACCGAAAACAGCGCGATCATCGCGGCGAGCGCACCCGCGAGACCCAGGTAATTCGAAATGCCGAGGCGCGTGCCGACGCCTTTCGTGCTCTTCGGTGCATCGGCGGGCAGGTTCGCTTCGCTCATTCAGTGCTCCACGTTGTCTTCGGGCGCTTTCGCATCGGGCACGATCGGTTCGTGCAGGATCGCCTCGCGCTTCGCATAACCCGAGAACGCCGCGGCGAGCAGCGCGTCCTGCGTCCAGTCGGCGCGCTCGAACACGCCGGTCATGCGCCCGGCGGACATCACGCCGATCCGGTCGCAGATCAGCATCAGCTCGCGCAGGTCGCTCGACACGACGACGAGCGCGCGTCCTTCGCGGGCCAGGGCGCCCATCAGCCCGTAGATGTCGAACTTCGCGCCGACGTCGATGCCGCGCGTCGGTTCGTCGAACAGCAGCACCCCACAGTCGCGTGCGAGCCAGCGGCCGATCACGACCTTCTGCTGATTCCCGCCGGACAATTCGGACACCGCCTGCGCCGGCCCGGACGTGCGGATGCGCATCGCGTCGATCTGGCGTTGCGCGAGCGCGGATTCCCGGCGCGTGTCGACGACGCCATGCCGCGCCACCGCGCCCAGGTTGCCCAGTGAAACGTTCGCGGCGACGGGCAGGCTCAACAACAGGCCCTCGCCCTTGCGGTCCTCCGTGATCAGCGCGATGCCTTCATCGACCGCATCCGACGGCGATTGCACCGACACGCGCCGCAGCGCCTCGCCGTTGCGCGCGATCGACACCGTGCCCGCGTCCGCGCGATCCGCGCCGTAGATGAGGCGCATCAGCTCGGTCCGGCCCGCGCCGATCAGCCCGCTCACGCCGAAAATCTCGCCTGCGCGAACGTCGAACGACACGTCGCGCACCACGGGCGCGCGCGTCATGCCCTCCACTTTGAGCGCGACGCCGCCGATCCGGCGCTCGCCCAGATCAATGCGCTCGCCGATCTCGCGTCCGACCATCAGCGTGACGAGACGGTCGCTCGTGAGCTCGTCCATGGGGCCGACGTGCACGAGGCGTCCGTCGCGCAGCACGGCCGCACGCTCGGCGATGCGCCGCAATTCCTCCAGCCGGTGCGAGATGTAGACGAGCGCGACGCCGCGCGCCTTCAGCCGCTCGACCTGCTCGAACAGCAGGTCGACTTCGCGGGCGGTGAGCATCGCGGTCGGCTCGTCGAGGATCAGCACCCGGCAATCGCCGATCAAGTTGCGCGCGATCTCGACCATCTGCTGATGACCAATGCCGAGACCGCCGACGAGCGTGTCCGGGTCGATCGCGTCGAGCCCGACCTGCGCCATCGCGTGGCGCGCGTCTTCCGCGAGCCGTTTGCGGTCGATCCAGCCGAAGCCTTTGCGCGGCAAGCGGTTCAAAAACAGATTCTCCGCCACCGACAAGGTCGGCAGCAGGTTCAGCTCCTGCATCACCATGCGCACGCCGAGCGCCTCGGCGTCCTTGCGGCTTTTCGGCGCGTACGGCTGGCCCGCGAGGGTCATGGTGCCCGTGGTCGGGTCCGTGAGTCCGCCGACGATCTTCGACAGCGTGCTCTTGCCCGCGCCGTTCTCGCCCGTGAGCGCGAGCACTTCGCCCGCGACGAGTTCCAGCGAGACGTCCGACAGCACCGGCTCGACATAGGTCTTGCCGATGCCGGTCACCGTCAGCACGTTCGCATCGTTCGATCCGGTCATGGGGCGATTCAAGGCTTCGCTGTGCATCCTCGTGGTGGTCCCGCGTGGCTTCGGCAAACGGGCCGGCGCATCGAGGCGCGCGGCCCGGACGTGTTCCGATGCCCGCGCGAAAAGCTTCCGGATGGCCGCTGACACTGCCCGCGCCGTCTGCCTTCCGCGCTCGTCAGTGTGTTATCGGCACGCTGGCCGCGAACTTTAGATTGTCGCGCGACACGGCGCCGGACGCCGCCGCCGCGCGCCCGCCTTACTTCGTCACCAGATCGACCGGCGTTTCGACGACCTGCGAAAGGTCCGACTGCTTCTTGTGACCGGCGATCGCCTTCAGCGCAACGTCGATGCCGAATACCGCCTGCTTCGCCGCGTACTGGTCAGCGGTCGCGAGCACGCGGCCGTCTTTCAGCATCGGCTTGATCGCGCCGATATTGTCGAAGCCGACGACCTGCACCTTGCCCGCCTTGCCTGCCGCGCGAATCGCCGACACGGCGCCGATCGCCATGTTGTCGTTATCGCACAGGAGCGCCTTTACGTTCGGGTTCGCGTTCAGGATCTGCGATGCGACCGCATTGCCCTTGTCGATTTCCCATTCGCCCGACTGGAGCGCGACGACCTTCATGCCGGCCGCGTCCATCGCTTCCTTGAAGCCCGCGCTGCGCGCCTGCGAGTTCGTGGTGGTCGTCACGCCTTCGATGATCGCGACTTCATCGCCCTTTTTGAGCTTCGGAGCGAGATAATCGCCGACCTTTCTCGCGCCCTTCTTGTTGTCCGGTCCGACGAACGGCACATTCAGATCCTTGGACTTGAGCACGTCCGGATCGAGCCGGTTGTCGATATTCACGACGATGATGCCCGCGTCCGCCGCCTTCTTGATCACCGGCACGAGCGCCTTCGAATCGGCCGGCGCGATGACGAGCGCGTTGACCTTGGAAACGATCATCTGCTCGACGATGCGAATCTGCGCCGCGGTGTCGGTCTCATCCTTGATGCCGTTGGTGATCAGGTCGAACTGGCTGGAGTTGTGCGCCTGATAGTCTTTCGCGCCGTTTTCCATCGTCAGGAAGAACTCGTTGGCGAGCGACTTCATGACGAGCGCGACTTTCGGCTTGCCCGCCGTTTGCGCGAACGCGGATGACGAGGCGAACGGCAATGCGGTGCAGGCGGCGAGCGCGACGGCGGCCGACAGGACGCGTCGGCGGAGGGGTCGATTCATGCGGATCTCCAGTGCTTTGTTCTGGTTTGTCTGGTCGTGCGAGATGCAGCGAACGTGAGCAAGGCGTGTCGACCCGCGCGGGGCCATGAAGGGAAGTGATCGCGGGCGCCCTGTCGCGCCAGCGCTTCGTGTCACGCGCCGAAAGCCTTCGATCGCCTTTCGGGTGCGGTTTCAACGTTTGCTCGCCGTCGATTCTCGTTGGAGAGACGCCGCAGGTCAATCGGGCTAACGTGTAGGCCACACGCGACAACGCCGTCGATTTAGGGATCGACGGCGTTGTGGGTTGTCCGTGGGCAACGGCTCGCTGCCCGCATCAGAGATCTTCGACCGATTGCCCGTCCACCTTGTTGTCGATGATGTCGCGCGCGTAGTCGATGCCCGCGCGCGTCGCGTCGATCGGGCTATCGAAGGGTTCCTGCTCGGGCACGCCGAACATCACCGCGCGGCCACTCTCACCATGCGCGCTCTTCGCGATCGTCACGACGATGTCGAAGTGGCGCGGACCGTCGTCCGGCTCGTCGCGCTCTTTCGCGCGCCGCAATGCCTGCACCTTGATTTCGAAGCCTTTGTAATGGTCGGACAGCGGCGTGGACATGAACCGTCTCCTTTGCGTTGACATGCATCGCACGATCATACGTCGGCTGCCTGCTCCGTGCGGAACGCCGATAGATGCAAGGCGCTTGCAAGCCTCGTTCCCGTGCCCTGCGCGCCCGCCTCCCGATTTCACCTTATCCCACACACCGTTCATATTCGGTTTGCCATAATGCGCGGGCGGCATGCCGCTATGGACAGGCGCCGTCGAAGAATAACCGTCACTCAAATCAGGGAGCGTCACATGACTATTCGAGCCACCGCCCTCATCGCCGTGCTGAGCCTGACGCTCGGCGCGAATGTCGCGATCGCCGCCAACAGTCAGCAAAGCAAGATGACCGATTGCAACAAGCAGGCTGGCGACAAGAAAGGCGACGACCGCAAGGCCTTCATGAAGAGCTGTCTGTCCGCCGCGCCCGCCGCCGCTTCCACGCCGATGACGCAGCAGCAGAAGATGACCGCGTGCAATCAGCAGGCAACCGACAAGAAAGGCGATGACCGCAAGGCCTTCATGAAAAGCTGTCTCAGCAACAAAGGCTGATCTCGCCGACAGTCACACTTGCGCCGCGCCAGTCGCGCGCGGCGACCCTTTCGTATTTACCCTGCCTACCGGCCGATATTGCACTGCACCCAAGCAAGTGATTCGCACCGTCGTCTTTTTCTCATAAGATGGCGCGAAGGCGGCCCCTCACGAATACAAGAAATACGCCATCGGCCGCCGCCGTTTCGAGCGAGGCGAAAGCCACGCATGGAGGCATCCGGATGGCATGGAGACATAAGAACCGCTGGTTCAGGCGCTGGCTCGTGACGATCACGTTCTGGTTCGTGCCGGTGCTGATCGTCGCGGTCAGTGAGGTGCGCGAGGAGATGGCGTACAACAACGCCGATCTCCAGAAAGCGCTCTCCGCCTGGGAACTGACGGACGCGCAGCGCGCCGCCGGCGCCGCCGCGCACTGTCACGGCACATCCGACGAGGCCCGCGCCGCCGGCTGTCCCGAAGACGCCATCGCGGCCACCGAGGTGAAGCATCAGGAAGCGCTCGGCGAATATGCGCATCGCAAGGCGACGCTCGCGGATTATCTCTGGCACGCGTTCGTCGGCTACTGGATCGTGCCTGCTGTTTTCCTGCTCGTGCTCGGCATGCTGGTCGGAGGCATCAGACGCGCGCTGCGCCGCCCGCAAGGAACACACGCGGCGGCGTCCACCGAGGTAAAAACGACGACCCATCCGTAAGCGTTGGCCAGGTACGGTCGTTGCTACTTCTCCATGCGTTTTTCTCGTACGACCTTAAGGACGTTTCACGAAATTTATGCTTACCTTGAGGAGCGTGTCGGGCGAAAACGCCGGTCCCTATTCAGTTTCGTCGAAGCGTCGTCTACCCTTTAGCAGACGCGGTTTCGATCGAAAGACGAATGTAATTTAGCGTACCGGTTGGCGGTTATGGGGCCGGATTCGGAGTAAGCTAGGCTGGATCGTTTGCCCCGAATGTTGCGGAGCCTGAAACGCAAGCGTGACAAGGCTTTGGGCGCATGGATCGGGGCTCGTTTTTCAGGTTGCTGTGCTATAACTTGGCGTGCCTCACCCTCCCGCTCTATGGGGTTTCCTAAATTCCACGATGGAGAACAATGATGCAAAGACGAAACTTCATGCTCAAGTCGACGGCCGTTCTGGCGCTGGGAGGCCTCGCGCTTGCCGGCTGTACGACAAACAAGAACACCGGCAGTGAAGCGGCTGCGGGCGCTGCCGATGACCGGCGCTCCATCGACGCCGACGTCGACAGCACCATCCAGCGTCTCTACGCCACGGTGAACGGCTCGCGCGAACTGGTGGCGAAAGCGCGCGGCGTGCTGGTGTTCCCGTCAGTGCTTCAGGCCGGCTTCATCGTCGGCGCGCAATACGGCAAGGGTGCGCTGCGTGTCGGCGGCAGCAGCGTCGGCTATTACAGCACGACTTCCGGCTCTTTCGGACTGCAGGCGGGCGCGCAATCGAAGGCGCTGATCTTCCTGTTCATGACGCAGGACGCACTCGACAAATTCCGCAATTCCGACGGCTGGTCGGCGGGTGCGGATGCATCGGTGGCGCTGGTGAAGATGGGCGCGAACGGCGCGATCGACACGACCACGGCCACGAAGCCTGTCGAGGTGATCGTCCTGACCAACGCCGGCCTGATGGCCGATGTCTCGCTGCAAGGCACCAAGATTTCGCGCATCAAATACTGAGCGCGCGCCGCCTTCCTCGCGGCGAATGCAAAACCGCCCTCTGGCGCGACCTTCGGGTCGCACCACACGGCGGTTTTTTTTACGTCTTTTCGAACGATCAGGGGCTCGTCGCGCGGTCGATCACCTTGAAGCGCGCACGCTTTTGCGCGCGCACGACGGCCTGATATGCCTCGAGATACTGCCGGGCCATGCGATGCGACGTGAAGCGCTCCTCGAAGCGCGCGCGCACGCGCTCGCGCGACAAGGTGTGCAGGCGATTCACCGCAGCCACCGCGCCGATTTCATCCTCCACGATGAACCCCGACACGCCTTCATCCAGCACTTCCGGCACCGAGCCTCGATTGAACGCGATGACAGGCGTGCCGCACGCCATCGCTTCGATCATCACGAGCCCGAAGGGCTCCGGCCAGTCGATCGGGAACAGGAGCGCATGGGCGCCCGACAGAAATTCGGCCTTCTGACTGTCGTTGATCTCGCCGACGTACTCGACATACGGCAACTTGAGAAGCGGTGCGATTTCGCGCTCGAAATACTCGTGATCGGCGAAATCGACCTTGGCGGCGATCTTGATCGGCAAACCGCAGCGGCCCGCGATGCGAATGGCCGTATCGACACGCTTTTCCGGCGAGATGCGTCCGAGGAACGCCAGGTACTTCTGCTCCACCGGCTGCGGCGTATAGAGCGTCTCCGGCAGGCCGTGATAGACCGTGCTGATCCACTTCGCCTGCGGCAGCGGATGACGCTGCGCATCGGAAATGGAAATCACCGGCGCCGTATTGAACGTATCGAACACCGGCTGCTGCTCGGGAAGATCGAGACGGCCGTGCATGGTCGTCACGAACGGCGTGTCCTGGCGCTTGAAGAGCGAGAACGAGTAATAGTCCATGTGGAAGTGCAGGACGTCGAACTCTTCGGCGCGGCGGCGCACGAGCTCCATCAGCAGCATGTGAGGCGCGATGCGGTCGCGGATCGCCGGATCGAGCCGCAACGCACGCGGCCAGACGGGTTCCAGGTTGGCGCTGGTCTGCGAATCGCCGGTGGCGAAAAGCGTGACGTCATGACCGAGCTCGACGAGCGCCTCGGTGAGGTACGACACGACGCGCTCGGTTCCGCCATACAATTTCGGCGGCACCGACTCGGTCAGCGGAGCAATCTGGGCAATTCTCATCGTTGTCGTCTCCATGCGGATATCGGCGTGCAGCACGGACGTCGTACCGGCCCGGCGCGCATCGAGTATGACAGCGCGCCGAAAGGTCGGCCAACAAGGTTTGCCCTTACGCGTAATTCCGTCTCGCGTTGTCCGCCCGTGCCTGTCACGCGCCGGCAGTCGCCTGCGCGATGCACACCATATTGAGCGCGATGCCGACCGCCCGTGGCGTCTCTTGCACTTTCATCGCTCTGTTACAGGGGCGAAACATCCGTTTCGCGCGACGGTTACGCTTTGGGGTCGCCGCGCAGATCCGCGAGAAAGTCGTCGCGCCACACGCCCAGATCGTGCTTGCGCAACGCGGTCATGTTGGTTTCGTAGCGCTGCTTGCGCTCGGCGAGCGGCATCGCGAGCGCGCGCCCGATCGCCTCGCTCATGCCGACGATGTCGTGTGGATTGACCATCACCGCGCCGGTCATTTCGTCAGCGGCGCCGGCGAACTGCGAGAGCACGAGCACGCCGGGATCGTCCGGATTTTGCGCGGCGATGTATTCCTTCGCGACGAGATTCATGCCGTCGCGCAGCGGCGTGACGAGCCCGATCTGCGATTCGCGAAAGAGCGACATCAGTTTCCATCGGTCGTAACGCTGGTTGAGATAGCGTATCGGCGTGTAGTCGAGGCCTGAATAGCGCCCGTTGATACGCCCCGCTTCGTACTCCAGGTTCTGCCGGATCTGCTGATACGTTTCGACGTCCGAGCGCGTCGGCGGCGCGATCTGCACGAGCGTGACGTTGCCGCGCCACTCGGGCGACTTCTCCAGAAAATGCTCGAACGCGCGGAAACGCTCGACGAGCCCTTTCGAGTAATCGAGCCGGTCGACGCTCATGATGAGCTTGCGGCCTTCGAGGCTCTGCTTCAGATCCATCACGTCCTGGCGCGCTTCGCCGCGTTCGGCCTGTTCGGCGATTTCGTCCGGAAAAACGCCGATGCGATACACGTTCGTCCTGAGCTTCCTGCCGAACGCTTCGACGTGGCCGTCGGGCGTCGCGGTGCCGTGCGCATGCCGGATGATGTAGTCGTGAAACGCGACGCGGTCCCGCTCGGTCTGAAAGCCGACCACGTCATAGCAGCACAGGGACTTGACCAGTTCCTCGTGCGGCGGAATGTTCAGGAAAATCTGCGGCGACGGAAACGGGATATGCAGGAAGAAGCCGGTGCGATTGGTGATGCCCGCCGAGCGCAGCGCCTCGGCGAACGGGATCAGGTGATAGTCGTGAACCCAGATGATGTCGTCGGGCTCGAGCAGCTTGATGAGCTTGTGCGCGAGCCACGCGTTCACGCGCCGGTAACCGGCGTATTCATCGCGGTCGTAGACGGCGAGATCGTTGCGATAGTGAAAGACCGGCCACAGCATCGCGTTGGAGAAGCCGCGGTAATACTGGTCGTAGTCCTTCTTCGGCAGGCCGACGGTCGCGAAGGTCACCGCGCCGTCCTGTTCGAGTTTCGGCCCCTGATTGGCGACGGTTTCGCTCACCACGTCCCCGCTCCAGCCGAACCAGACGCCGCCACTGTCCTTCAGCGCGCCGAAGACGCCGACGGCGAGGCCGCCTGCGGAGCCCTTGGTTTCGGTCGGCGTGGCGACCCGGTTGGATACGACGACGAGACGGCTCATATGCTTTCCTTGTCCTCTTCGAGATTTTCTTGTTCAGGATAAACCCGAAATTTTCGACTGGAGAATGCGGTGCGGGTTTCCTGTCGATGCCGTCAGTGCTTTCCGGCAGGCGCCGGCGCGGTGGACGCCGACGAATGCGCGCGAGGGTCCGGGCCGGTCGGCTCACCGCGGCTCGCGACCGGATCGGCGGGCGTGTTTGCCGTGCTGCCGACATGCGTCGTGGCCGCGCGATCGAGCGGCGGCGCGAAGTCGACGTGATGTTCCCGGTCTGTCGACAAATCCGCGCGCGCGCGCGGCAGATACTGCGGATACGCGGCCTGCACGAAGTTCACGAGCCCTTCGCGCACGCGGCAGCGCAAGTCCCAGTTGAGTGCCGAATCGAAGGAACTGACGAGCACGCGAAGCTGCATCGCGCGGTCCGTGGCGTCGGTGACTTGCAGCACCTGCACGCGGCCGTCCCATTCCGGCGCGTGTGCGAGGATGCGCTCCAGTTCCTCGCGCAGCGGCGCGATCGGCATCCGGTAATCGACGAACAAAAACACCGTGCCGATGATCTGCGAGCTGTTGCGCGTCCAGTTCGTGAACGGATTCTCGATGAACCACTGTAACGGCACGATGAGGCGTCGCTGGTCCCAGATGCGAATCGACACGTACGTGCCGGTGATCTCCTCGACGCGCCCCCATTCGCCCTGAATCACGACGACATCGTCGAGGCGAATCGGCTGCGACAGCGCGATCTGCAATCCCGCGATCAGGTTGCCGAGCACCGGCCGCGCCGCGATACCGGCGACGAGACCGGCAACGCCCGCCGACGCGAGCAGGCTCGCGCCGATCTGCCTTACGCTCGGAAACGCCATCAGCGCCGCGCCGAAGCCGATGATCACGATCACCACCATCACCGAGCGCGCGAGCACGCGCGCCTGCGTGTGGATGCGGCGGGCGTTGAGATTGTCGTCGGTGTCGAGCGGATGCGCCTGCACGATCGCCTCGCCCACCGCGCCTGCCGAGCGCGCCGCGAGGAACGTGAGCGCGCCGATCAGCGCGACGGTTTCGACATCGCGCAGCACGCCGATGAACGGCAGCGTATCGGGCGCCTCGAAGATCATGAAACCGATTCCGAGGATGATGAGCAGGACGAGCGCGGGCGTGTCGACGTAGCGCAGAACGACGCTCATCAGCGGATACGGCCGCGCGATGCGCGTGAGGATGCGCGCGCCGATCCGATGCACGCCCACCGCGACCGCCACCGCGATGGCGGCCACGACGAGGGCGCCGGGCCACGTGCCGAGCGGCCGTTCTGCGAGGTTCAGGAAGTGATCGAATGAGAGCATGAGCGTCGCGGGATCGGCCTCGTGAAAGTGGAAGCAGCGAGGTGGATACGGCGGTCGCATCGCACGGATGCGGGATGCCGCGAAATGCAGCCGCGGTGGCCGCCCGGGCGCGGCCGTGGCGCATGTCGCGCCGGCAAGCACGACGCCGGGACGCGCGCTGGCGTCCTGGCGTCAAAAGACGTTCAGCGCTCCGCTTTGCAAGGGAACGCCTTGCCGAGGCCGAGCGAGACCATCGTGGTCGCGTTGAAATCGGCCTTGTCGGGATTATTGGCGATGTACTTGCGCACCGCGTCCGTAAGCTGCTGCGGCTTCACGTCCGCCGGCAGGCAGAAGTACTGGCCGATCTGCGGCCCGGAGGTTCCGCCGATCGCCTCGATCGTGTTGTAGATGCCGTCCGCCGCGCCTTCGATATAGGCCGCGCAGGCAGTCCGCGAGTTGGGATCCGTTTTGGTGCAGAGCTTGTTCAGATCGTTGCCGGTAAACGCAAACGCGCAGACGGGCGTCGCGAGAGCACAGGCGAGGACGAATTCCCGCAGCATGGTCTTCCTTTTATGGTGAGCGGCGGCTTGAATGGGGCAACCGGTTCGGGGCGATGCGCGGCCGCGCCTGGCCGCGCCTGCCCCGGAGCTTGACTGTCGCGCTGCGTTATTTTGCACCGTTTGAGCCGCTTTGCGGAGCGCCGCCGCCTTGCGGCATCGAATCCAGACGCGCCTGCAGGCCTTCGGCGACGTCCTTCTCGTTGTACTTGCGGGCGAAGTCGACCGCCGTCAGGCCGAGCTGGTTCTTCACGCGCAGATCCGCGCCTTCGTCGAGCAGCAGCTTGCAGGTCGAAAGATGACCGCCGCGCGCGGCCATCATGAGCGGCGTCGTGCCATTCGGCGAACCGGCGTCAATATAGGCGGAATGGTCGACCAGTATCTTCACGATGTCGTCATGGCCGTTGGTCGCTGCGTAGTGCAAAGGCGTCCAGCCCTTCTTGTTCACTTCGGCATCCTTTGCGATCAGCAGGTTCACGAAGGTCGCGTCGCCGTTGAGCGCGGCGAGCATCATCGCGTTTTCGCCGGCCGGGTCGAGCTTTTCCAGATCCGTCTTCGGGTTGTCGGCGAGCAGCTGGCCGACCTTGTCGGACTTCTCGCGCGCGGCGATCACGATGATCGGCGTGCCCGTGTTGTCGACCGTATTCGGGTCCGCGCCCTGCGCGAGCTGCTTCTTGACGGCGGATACGTCGTCGAACTTGACCGCCTTGATGAGCGAGTCCACGGATGCGGCCCAGACCGGCTGCGCAATTGCGCACGCTGCGAGGAGCGCACCGGCGACGAGGCCGCGCACGGCCGCGCTTTTTCGCGGATTGCGTGCGTGATGTGAATCGGGTGCACGGGAAACGTTTGGCGCGCTCGCCACGGACTGGGTGGAAACCATCGGGGAATTGTTCATAAGTGACCTTCGGATTGCCTTGAAACAGGTTGTTCGCGCGGCCGCCCGGCCGCCCTCAGGCTGGCCGCGCGATCTTGAAGAGCCGGAAGAAGTTGTCGGTGGTTGCCTGCGCGATGGCTTCTTCCGGCTGCTCGCGCAACTGCGCGATGAAACGTCCGACATAACTCACGTACGCAGGTTCGTTCGGCTTGCCGCGATACGGCACCGGCGCGAGATATGGGGAATCGGTCTCGATGAGCAGGCGCTCGAGCGGCACGCGGCGCGCAACGTCCTGCACATCCTTCGCGTTCTTGAACGTGACGATGCCGGACAGCGAAATGTGGAAGTTCTGTGCGAGCGCCCGTTCCGCGATCTCCCACGGTTCCGTGAAGCAATGCATCACGCCGCCCGGCACGCCGGCGCGCTCTTCCTCCATGATCCGCAGCGTGTCATCCGACGACGAGCGCGTGTGGATGATGAGCGCCTTGCCCGTCTTGTGCGCGGCCCGGATATGCGTGCGAAAACGCTCGCGCTGCCATTCCATGTCGGCGATGCTGCGCCCTTCCAGACGATAGTAGTCGAGCCCGGTCTCGCCGATCGCGCAAACCTTCGGGTGCGCGGCCAGTTCGACGAGTTCCGCGACGCTCGGCTCCTTCGCCTCCTCGTGATCCGGATGCACGCCGACGGACGCGTACACGTTGTCGTGCTTTTCGGCGATTTCGAGGACCGAAGGCAGCGTTTCCAGATCGACCGATACGCACAGCGCATGCGTCACCGCGTGCGCGCGCATCTTGTCGAGCACGTCGGGCAGACGGTCGGCGAGTCCTTCGAAGTTGATGTGGCAATGTGAATCGACGAACATCCGGTGCTCCTTAATGCAGGTGCTGCGCTCAGGCCGTATAGATCGCGCGGTAGCCGATGAACAGCTCCTCGAACACGAGGCGCGCATTGAGCGGGTGATTTTCCACCGCGCGCTGCCGCGTGACGGTCTTCATGTAGCGCGCGAGCGCGGCGGGATCGGCGCTTTGCGCGCAACGCGCGAGCGCTTTCGCCGCGCCGGGAAAATAGCGCGGCCGGCGCGCCGTGCGCTCGGCAAGCAGATCGTACAGCCAGCGTTGCAGCCAGCCGAGCACGAGCGGCACCGGCAGCTTCTGGAGGTTTTCTCCGCAGGCGAAGGCGTCGCAATTCGGGCCGGCGGCAAGTTGTGCGAGTGTGAAATCGCGCAACGCGTGGTTTTCGTCGTTGGCCAGCGCGAGCGCGGCAAGCGGCGCGCCGCCTGCCTGCGCGAGCAGTTCCGCCGGGTTGTCCACGCCCTGCGACGCGAGCCACGCGCTCGCCTCGTTTTGCGGCGGCACGCTCATCGGCCATTGACGGCATCGGCTGATGATGGTCGGCAGCAGCCGGTCCACGCGCGCCGACACCATCAGAAACACCACGCCCGATGGCGGCTCTTCGAGCGTCTTCAGCAACGCATTCGCCGCCGCGACGTTGAGCGCTTCGGCCGGATACAGCACCACGACGCGCATGCCGCCCCGATGGGAGCCGACACCGCAAAAGTCCAGCAGCGCGCGCACCTGCTCGATCTTGATTTCCTTGCTCGGCGTGCGGGTCTTCTTGCCTTCGTCGCCATCGGCTTTGTCGGCGGATGCTTCCGCTGCGTCGCCGTTGCCGGCAGCGAGGCCTGCAAGCGCTTCAGGCAGCACCGCCCGGTAGTCGGGATGATTGCCTTGCGAAAACCACAGACATGCCGGGCAAGCGCCACACGGCTCGCCATTTGCCGCGGGCGTCTCGCAAAGCAGTCCCTGCGCGAGATGCTGCGCGAACCGGAGCTTGCCGATACCCGCTTCTCCGTGAAGCAACAGCGCATGCGGCCAGTGCGCGCGCAATTGCTGGAGACGCTGCCAGTCGTCGGTTTGCCAAGGGTAGATCATCAGTATGTTTCTATATCAAATCAGAGGCTTGCAAGCAATTCTTGAAGTTCTTTCCGAATATCGTCGATGGACCGGGTCGAATCGACGATGAAAAATCGCTGCGGCGATTCCTCCGCGCGGCGCAGATACTCGTTGCGCGTGCGCTCGAAAAACGCCTCCGATTCGCTCTCGAACTTGTCCGGCGCCCGGGCCGCCGAGCGGCGCTGGCTCGCGGTGTCGGTCGGCACATCGAAAAGCACGGTCAGGTCGGGCTGAAAACCACCCTGCACCCAGCGCTCCAGCGCTTCCAGCTTGTCCCGCGGCAGGCCGCGTCCGCCGCCCTGATACGCGAAAGTCGCGTCCGTGAAACGGTCCGACAACACCCAGTCGCCGCGCGAAAGTGCCGGCTCGATCACCTGCGCCAGATGTTCGCGGCGCGCGGCGAACATCAGCAGCGCTTCGGTTTCGAGATCCATCGGCTGATTCAGCAGGATGCCGCGCAGCGTTTCGCCGAGCGGCGTGCCGCCCGGTTCCCGCGTCATCGCCACACGATGTCCCCCCGGCTCCAGTTTCGCTTCGAGGCGCTGGCGGAACCAGTCCAGATGCGTGGTCTTGCCCGCGCCGTCGATGCCTTCGAACGTAATGAACTTGCCGCGCGCCATTCATTGACCCCGGATGTATTTGTCGACGGCCTTGTTGTGGTCGCCCAGATTGTCGGAAAAGATGCTGCTGCCGTCGCCGCGCGACACGAAATACAGCGCGTTGCTCGCGGCGGGATTGAGCGTGGCATTCAATGCGGCCACGCCGGGCAGCGCGATCGGCGTCGGCGGCAGGCCCATGCGCGTGTAGGTATTGTACGGAGTGTCCGTCTGCAGGTCTTTTTTCTTGAGTTTGCCGCCGTAGGCGGGGCCGAGGCCGTAGATCACGCTCGGGTCGGTCTGCAGCGGCATGCCGATACGCAACCGGTTCGCGAACACCGCCGCGACGAGCGGCCGGTCCGAGGCGCGTCCCGTCTCCTTTTCGACGATCGACGCCATGATGAGCGCCTCATAAGGCGTCTTGTAAGGCAGATTCTGCGCGCGCGTGTTCCACGCTTCGGTGAGGCGCGCCTGCATCAGCCGATACGCGCGCTTGTAGACGGCGAGATCGCTCGTGCCCTTGTCGAAGAGATAGGTGTCAGGGAAGAACAGACCTTCGGCCGATGCCTTGTCGACTTCGGTCGCGCCGATCGCCCGCAGCAGGTCGGTGTCGGTCATGCCCGCCGTGTCGTGCGTGAGCGCGGGGTTGCTGTCGAGCTCGCCGCGCATCTTTTGCAGCGTCCATCCTTCGATGACGGTGGCGACATATTCGTTCACGTCGCCGCGCGCGATCTTCTCCAGCACCTCGTAAGGCGTGATGCCGCTCTTGAACGCGTAATTGCCTGACTTCAACTGCGCGGACAGCCCGAGCACGCGCGTCATCAGCACGAACAATTCGGGTTCGACGGGCACGCCGCCACGGTTCAACTGGGCGCTCACGCTGCGCAGGCTGCTGTGGGGCTTGATGGTGACGTCGAGTTCGGGCGTCGGCAGGGTCAGGGGCCGGTTGGCCCACCAGTACAGGCCGCCCGCGACGGCCGCCGCGAGCATCGCGACGAACACCGCCGCCACGACGCATTTCTTGAAAAGGGACATGCGAAACACGCTTGAGATAAGACCAATATAATAACTTGCCGCCTGCGTCAGAGCCGCTTTCTGCGGCTTGCGCCCAAACGATAGGATTGA
Organism: Caballeronia sp. INML3B; assembly: GCF_023631305.1. Lineage (NCBI taxonomy): Bacteria > Pseudomonadati > Pseudomonadota > Betaproteobacteria > Burkholderiales > Burkholderiaceae > Caballeronia > Caballeronia sp. INML3B. The sequence goes on along the minus strand of NZ_JALQDI010000008.1, from coordinate 105,667 downwards.
CAGCCCGCCCGCTCATGAATTCCCAGACCATCGCCCTCGCCCCCTCAGACTTCGAAGCCGTCAGGACCGCCGGCGCGTACATGCCGCTCACCCAGTTCGGCGTGATCGACGTCAAGGGCGAGGACGCCGCCTCGTTCCTGCATAACCAGATCACGAACGATGTCCAGCATCTCGATGCGTCGACCGCGCGCCTCGCCGGCTACTGCTCGCCGAAGGGTCGCCTGCTCGGCTCGTTCCTGATGTGGCGCACGGCCGATGCGGTGCGCCTCCTGATCGCGCGGGACGTGCAGGCCGCCGTGCAGAAACGCCTGTCGATGTTCGTGCTGCGCTCGAAGGCGAAGCTCACCGACGCGACATCCGAAGTGGGGGCGATCGCCTTCGCGGGCGACGTGCGCGCGGCGCTCTCCGGCATTTTCGATGCGCTGCCCGACGGTGTGCACGTGAAGGTCGAAGGCCCGCACGGCTCGCTGATCCGGGTGCCGGATGCCGCGCATCGGCCGCGCTTTCTGTGGGTCGGAGCGAAGGCCGATGTCGAGGCGCAAGTCGCGAAGCTCGACGAAAAACTGACACGCGTGCCCGAGCAGATGTGGGACTGGCTCGACATCCACGCGGGCGAGCCGCGCATCACGCACGCGACGGTCGAGCAGTTCGTCCCGCAAATGGTGAACTTCGACGTGCTCGGCGCGGTGAACTTCAAGAAAGGCTGCTATCCGGGACAGGAGATCGTCGCGCGCAGCCAGTATCGCGGCACGATCAAGCGTCGCACGGCGCTCGCCCACGTCGACACGCGCACCGATGCCGTCCTGCCCGGCGCCGAACTCTTCCATTCCGACGATCCCGGCCAGCCGTGCGGGCTCGTCGTCAACGTGGCGCCTGGCGAAAAAGGCGGCGTGGATTGTCTCGTCGAGATCAAGCTCGCCGCGCTCGAAAACGGCTCGGTGCACGTCGGCGCGGCCGATGGCCCCACGCTCGGTTTCGTGCCGCTGCCCTACGCTTTTCCCGCCGACGCCTGAGGTTGCGCCCGCATGTGTCTGATCGTCTTCGACTGGCAGCCGGCGGCTTCGCAGGAAAACAGCCGCGCCTTGCTGACGCTCTCGGCCAACCGCGACGAATTCCTGCGCCGCGACGCCGAGCCGATGCACTGGTGGAACGATGCGCCCGGTGTCCTCGCGGGTCGCGATCTGACGGGCGGAGGAACGTGGCTCGGCGTCTCGCGCGACGGCCGTTTTGCGGCGCTGACGAACTATCGCGCGCCGGACGACATGAAGCCGAACGCGCCGACGCGCGGCACGCTCGTGAGCGCGTTTCTCACGGGCGAGCGTGTGGCGCCGCTCGACTATTTGCAGCACGTGGCGCGCGAAGGTCATCGATATAACGGCTTCAACCTGCTGTGCGGTGATTTCACGCGACGCGAGCTCGGCTGGTACGGCAATCGCGCCGATGCACCGCCTTCGTTGCTCGACGCAGGCGTGCACGGCTTGTCCAACAGTCTGTTGAACACGCCGTGGCCCAAGCTCGTCGCGCAGCGCGAGGCGCTGTGCGAGCTGATTCACGCCGATGAACGCCCGTCGCTCGACGTGCTCATCGGCACATTGCGCGATCCGCGCATCGCGAACGACGAGCATTTGCCGTCGACGGGCATTTCGATCGAGCGGGAGCGCGTGCTGTCGGCGGCGTTCATCGAAACGCCCGATTACGCGACGCGCAGCACGACGGCTTTGCGCGTGAACCTGTCGACGCGCGGGTTATCGCTGGAAATCAAGGAACGGAGCGACGATGACGGCTCGCATCGGATCGTGCGGCCGGGGGCGTTCGAGCGGGCGTTTGCGTTCGAGATCGAAGGCTGAGCGCATCACTCGAACGCCGCCCGCAACGCCCTCACCGCGTGCGCGTGCGCCTCGGCGACTTCCGGCACGAATCCGCCCATCTTGAAGAACTCGTGAATCATGCCTTCATGGCGCGTGAGCGTGACCGGCACGCCAGCCTTTTCGAGCGTGGCGGCAAATGCGATGTCCTCGTCGTACAGCGGATCGTGATCCGCCGCCGCGATCCAGGCGGGCGCGACGCCCGTGAAGTCGGGCACGCCGCCCGCCGCATCGAGCGGCGCGAAGCGCCAGTCGTCGCGGTCGCGGTCGTCGCGCAGATATTGCGCAAAAAACCACTGGATCGTCTCGCCGGAAAGCAGATAGCCATCGGCGAACCGCGCATGCGAGGCGCTCTTTTGCCACGCACTCGTGCCCGGATAAATCAGCAATTGCAGCCGCAAATCAATGCCGGCATCGCGCGCGAGCACCGCGCACACGATTGCGAGCGTGCCGCCCGCGCTGTCGCCGCCGACGGCGAGCCGCGCGGGATCGATGCCGAGCGTCGGCGCTTCGCGGGCGAGCCATTGCAGCGCGTCGAAGGCGTCGTTCACCGCGACGGGAAACTTGTGCTCCGGCGCGAGCCGGTAATCGACCGATACCACCGCGCAGCCCGCGTCGTGCGCGAGCTTGCGGCACAGCGCGTCATGCGTCGACACGCTGCCGACCGTGAACCCGCCGCCATGCAGATACATGAGCCCCGCGACGGGCTCGGCCCAGCCCGGCTCGACCGGATGATAGATGCGCACACCGATCGTTTCGCCATCGCGCACGGGAATGAGCAGATCTTCGACGCTGAACATCGGCAGCGGCGCGATGTCGAGGATCTGCGCGCTCATCGCGTAGGCGGCGCGCGCCTGTTGCGGCGTGAGTGTGTGATAAGGCGGTCGATTCGCGCGCGCGACCATCTCCAGGATTTGCGCGATCTTCGGATTGAGCGGCATCGGCGGTATGAGCGTCAAAGGGGCACGATGATGCCACGAACCGCGCGGCATCAGCGCGGTCGTTTCAGCGACATCGGGTCGGTCGGGTTGCGCAGTTGCGCGATGTCGTCGAGGCGCAGTCGCACCGACGGCATGATGTTCGGATGCGTGATGACATAGAAGCGCCCTTCGCGCACCGCATCGAACGTCAGCCGGGCGACGTCGCGCGCGGACAGCTTGCCGCCTTCCACCGCCCTCGTGAGCTGCCGCGCCGCGAGCTTTTGCGATGCCGTAAGAGGCGTTTCGTTGGCGAGCGCCTCGGGCCGCGAGCGTTCGGCCCGGGCAATGCCGGTCGGCACGAACGCGGGACACAGGAGCGACACACCGATCAGCGACGCGCCCGCGAGCCGCAAGTCGTGATGCAGCGTCTCGGTCAGCGCGACGACCGCGTGCTTCGATGCGTTGTAGACGCCCATCGCGGGCGCGGCGAGCAGGCCCGCCACGGACGCCGTGTTGACGATATGCGCCGGCTCGTTCTGTTCGAGCATGATCGGCACGAACGCGCGCAGCCCGTTCGCGACGCCCATCACGTTCACGCCGAAGACCCACTGCCAGTCGTTCGGGCTGTTCTCCCACACGAAGCCGCCCGCGCCGACGCCCGCGTTGTTGAAGAGCAGATGCACGCCGCCGTACGCATCGAGCGATGCGCGCGCGAGCGCTTCGACCTGAGCGGCGTCCGATACGTCCGTCGTGACGCCGATCGCGTCGCCGCCTTGCGCGCGCACCGCGTCGACGGTCGCGGCGAGCGCGGCGGCGTCGAGATCGGCGAGCACGAGCTTCATGCCGAGCGCCGCGCCCTCCTTCGCGAACTCGCGCCCGAATCCGCTGCCCGCGCCGGTGATGACGGCGACCTTGCCTTCGAAACGATCCACGTGCGTTCCTTCGCGATCAGACGAGCTTCACGAGTTGCTTGCCGAAGTTCTTTCCGCGCAAGAGGCCGAGGAACGCCTCGGGCGCATTCTCCAGCCCTTCGGCGATGCTCTCGCGAAAATGCAGCTTTTTCGTCGCGACGCGCTCGGCGAGCTCCTTCAGCGCTTGCGGCCAGACATCCAGATGTTCGTAGACGATGAAGCCCTGCAGCTTGAGCCGCTGGGTGAGGATGAGTCTGGGCGCGTTCATCGGCATGGGCTTGCCGTCATAACCGGAGATCATTCCGCACACGGCGACGCGCCCGAACGCGTTCATGCGCGCGAGCACGGCGTTGAGCGTTTCGCCGCCGACGTTTTCGAAGTAGCCATCCACGCCATTCGGCGTCGCGGCCTTCAGATCCTCGTAGAGCCTGCCCGCCTTGTAGTCGACGCACGCATCGAAGCCGAGCGTCTCGACGACATAGCGACACTTTTCCGCGCCGCCCGCGATGCCCACCGCCCGGCATCCCGCCGCCTTCGCCAGTTGCCCGACGACGCTGCCCACCGCCCCGCTCGCCGCGGAGACGACGACCGTCTCGCCCGCCTTCGGCTCGATGATGCGATTGAGCCCGTACCACGCCGTGACGCCCGGCATGCCGACCGCGCCGAGATACGCGGACAGCGGCACACGCGACGCATCGACCTTGTTCAGGCCGCGGCCATCGGACGTGCCGTATTCCTGCCAGCCGAGCACGCCGACGACGCTATCGCCCACCGCGAACGCCGGATTGCGCGATTCGCTCACGACGCCTACGGTGCCGCCGATCATCACTTCGTTGAGCGGCTGCGGCGCGGCATACGATTTCGCATCGTCCATGCGGCCGCGCATGTACGGATCGAGCGACAGATAGTGATTGCGCACGCGCACCTCGCCGTCCTGCAGCGGCGCGAGCGGCGTTTCGACCAGCTTGAAGTTCGACACCGACGCCTCGCCTTGCGGACGCGACACGAGCAGGATCTGGCGGTTGATTTGTGCATCTGCCATGCGGATTCTCCTTCGTATTTTTTTGACGACTCAGGCGTCGCTCGGACCGGGCGTCGCCTTCGGATCGGATCGCATCTTCTGCCTGACGATGTCGCGTCCGACCGCGAGCCGCTTCATGTACTTGAACGTGCCGAGCGCCTTCGCGACGAAGTGGCCCTCGCTGTCGCGGATCTCGCCTTCGCAATAGGCCATCGTCGTCGAGCGATGCAGCACGCGGCCATAGCCGCGCAGTTCGCCGCGGCCGGGCTGCATGAAGTTGACTTTCATCTCGACGGTGACGACCCCGATGCCGTCGCCCGCGACGCTGCGCGCGGCTAGCGCAAGCGATGCGTCGAGCAGGGTCATCGTGACGCCGCCGTGCGCGATGCCCCAGGTGTTCATGTGCGCTTCCTGAAGCGGCATGCGCACTTCGCTCTCGCCGTCGGCGGCCTTGACGAGCTGCACGCCGAGGGCGTCGATGAAGGGGCTTTCGATCGAGACGTTGCCGGCGGATGGTTCGGAAGAGGACATCGCGCTCACACTTCGTAGTCGACGCACTGCCGGTCTTCGCGGATCGCCGCGACGAAGTCCTTCAACGCCTGATGCTTCGGATGAACCTGATAGGCTTCGAGCGCGGCCTTGTCGTCGAAGTCCGAGACGAGCACGACGTCGTACGTGCAATCGAAACCCGGCTGCGCGGTGCCGACTTCGAAATGTCCTTGCCCCTTGACGATGCTGCGGCAGGTTTCGAGCTTCGCCTTCAGTTTTTCGGCGTTCTCGGCGCGGCTCGCGCCCTCGGCATTTTCCTTCAGCTTCCACATGACGATGTGACGTAGCACGGCGGCTCCTGTTGTCGAACGAGACCTGAAGCGTAGCAAAAATCGCCATGCGGCGAAGGACGCGCAACCGTCACACGATTTCGAACAGCCCCGCCGCGCCCTGTCCGCCGCCAATGCACATCGTGACCACGACGAACCTCGCGCCGCGCCGCTTGCCTTCGATGAGCGCGTGTCCCGTCAGACGCGCGCCCGAGACGCCATACGGATGCCCGAGCGCGATCGCGCCGCCGTTCACGTTCAGACGGTCGTCCGGAATGCCCAGCTTGTCGCGGCAATAGAGCACCTGCACGGCGAACGCTTCGTTCAACTCCCACAGGCCGATATCGTCGACGGACAAGCCCGCGCGTTTCAGCAGCTTCGGCACCGCGAAGACCGGACCGATACCCATCTCGTCCGGCTCGCAGCCCGCGACCGCGAAACCGCGGAAGATGCCGAGCGGGACAAGCCCCTCCTTCTCGGCGAGCGTCGCGTTCATCACGACGCACGCCGATGCGCCGTCCGAAAACTGGCTCGCGTTGCCCGCGGTGATGACGCCGCCCGGCAGCGCGGTCCGGATGTCAGACACGCCTTGGAGCGTCGTGTCGGCGCGGATGCCTTCGTCGGCGGCGAGCGTCACTTCCTTCGTGAACATGCGCCCCGTGGCCTTGTCGGCGATGCCGGCGAGCACGGTGATCGGCACGATTTCATCGTCGAATCTGCCAGCGGCTTGTGCCGCCGCCGCGCGCTGCTGCGAACGCACGCCGTATTCGTCCTGCCGCGCCTTCGATATCTCGTAGCGCTTCGCGACGTTCTCGGCGGTCTGCAGCATCGACCAGTAGATCTCGGGCTTGTTCTGGTTCAGCCAGCCATCGGTCAGCATGTGACGGTTCATTTCGTTTTGCACGCACGAGATCGATTCGACGCCGCCCGCGACGTAGACATCGCCCTCGCCCGCGATCACGCGCTGCGCGGCGAGCGCGATCGTCTGCAAGCCCGACGAGCAGAAACGGTTCACCGTCATGCCGGGCACGAAGACGGGCAGCCCCGCGCGCAGGGCGATCTGCCGCGCGATGTTCATGCCCGTCGCGCCTTCGGGATTCGCGCAGCCCATGATGACGTCTTCGACGCGCGCCGGATCGATGCCCGCCCGTTCGACGACGGCCTTCGTCACATGGCCGCCGAGCGTCGCGCCGTGAGTCATGTTGAGCGCGCCGCGCCATGATTTGGCGAGCGCGGTGCGCGCCGTCGATACGATGACTGCATCGGTCATGTCGTCTCCCTTGCTTTAATTGAGTATGTCTGCCGACTTCACACGTTGTACGCCGGCGTCGCGCATGTCCTGCCATGCCTTGTCGAGCGAGCCCTCGAGATCGATCGCGCGGCACGCGTCCTCGATCACGATCACCTCGAAGCCCGCCGCGCGCGCGTCGAGCGCGGACCACGCGACGCAATAGTCGGTCGCGAGTCCCGCGAGCCAGACGCGCTTCGCGCCGACGTTGCGCAGATAGCCTTCGAGGCCCGTCGGCGTCGCGCGGTCCGCTTCGAGAAACGCCGAGTAGCTGTCGACATGCTCGTGATGTCCCTTGCGAATCACGAGCCGGGCATGCGGCACGTGCAGATCGCGATGCAGCGCCGCGCCTTGCGTGTCCTGCACGCAATGGACCGGCCACAACACCTGTTCGCCGTAAGGCAGCGTCATCATCTCGAACGGTTGACGGCCCGCGTGATTCGCCGCGAACGACACATGCGCGCGCGGATGCCAGTCCTGCGTCAGCACAACGTGCGAGAACGCGGGGGCAAGCCGATTGACGATCGGCACGACTTCATCGCCGCGCGCGACGGCAAGCGCGCCGCCCGGCATGAAGTCGTACTGCACGTCGACGACGAGGAATACATCTTCAACGGGTTTCATCTCAGTCATTGAAGTGGCCATTCGATTGCGCGAGCGCCGTCACGAGCGCGGCGGGTTGCCACGCATCGCCGTTGGTCTGCTTCGCGTACTTGCGCATCGCGCGTTCGACGTTATAGAGGCCGATGGTGTCCGCATAGAGCATCGGCCCGCCGCGCCAGAGCGGAAAGCCGTAGCCCGTCAGATAGACCATATCGATATCCGACGCCTTGCCGGCGATGCCTTCCGCCAGAATCTTCGCGCCTTCGTTCACGAGCGACAGCACGAGCCGCTCGACGATCTCTTCATCGCCGAACTTGCGTCGCTCGACGCCACGTTCCTTCGAATACGCAACGATCATGTCGTCGACGAGCTTCGATGGCGCCGCGTCGCGCTTGCCCGGCTGATAGTCGTACCAGCCCGCGCCGGTCTTCTGCCCGAAGCGGCCCATTTCGCACAGTCGATCCGCGACGCGCGAATAGTGCAGATCCGGCTGCTCCCGATAGCGGCGCTTTCTGATCGCCCAGCCGATGTCGTTGCCCGCCAGATCGCTCATGCGAAACGGGCCCATCGCAAAGCCGAAATTTTCTATCGCACGATCGATCTGCGCGGGCAGCGCGCCTTCTTCCAGCATGAAAAGCGCTTGCCGGATGTACTGCTCGATCATCCGGTTGCCGATGAAGCCGTCGCACACGCCAGACACCACCGCCGTCTTTTTGATCTTCTTCGCGAGCTGCATGACGGTGGCGAGCACGTCCTTGTCCGTCTTCTCGCCGCGCACGACTTCGAGCAGCTTCATCACGTTCGCAGGGCTGAAGAAGTGCATCCCGATGACATCGCCGGGACGTTTGGTGAACGAGGCGATCTTGTTCAGATCGAGCGTCGATGTGTTCGATGCGAGGATCGCGCCGGGCTTGGCGACTTCATCGAGCTGGCGGAACACCTGCTCCTTCACGCTCAACTCCTCGAAGACGGCTTCGATGATCAGGTCTGCCTGCGCCAGATCGGAGAACGACAAAGTTGGCTGAATCAGCGCCATGCGCTCTTCGACTTTCTCCTGCGTGAGCTTGCCCTTTTTCACTTGGGCTTCGTAGTTGCGACGGATCGTGGCGAGCCCGCGATCGATCGCGTCCTGCTTCGTTTCGAGCAGCACGACGGGCAGGCCCGCATTGAGGAAGTTCATCGCGATGCCGCCGCCCATCGTGCCCGCGCCGATCACGCCGATTTGCGCGATTTCCCTGACAGGCGTATTCGACGGCACATCGGCGATCTTGGCGGCTGCGCGCTCGCCGAAGAACGCATGCCGCAGCGCGCGGCTCTCGGGCGTCTGAACGAGCGCGAGAAAGCATTCGCGTTCGAAGGCGAGGCCACGCTCGAAACCTTCCTTCACGCCCCTTTCGACCGCATCGATGCACTTGTGCGGCGCCGGGAAATGCTTCGCGGCCGCCGCAACGCCGTTCCTCGCGAACTGAATGAAACCTTCGGCGTTCGGATGCTCGATCTTGCGGTCGCGCACTTTCGGATGCGGACCGCCCCGGTCCGCCGCCTGACTCGCGAACGACAGCGCGCGCGCCAGCAGCTCGCCTTCGACGAGCTCGTCGAAGAGCGCGGTTCGCGCGAGTTGTTCCGACGGCACCGGTGTGCCCGACACGATCATGTTCAACGCCGTCTCCAGCCCGACCACGCGCGGCAGACGCTGCGTGCCGCCCGCGCCGGGCAGCAGGCCGAGCTTCACTTCCGGCAGCGCGATTTGCGCGCCGGGCGTGGCGATGCGGTAGTGCGCGCCGAGCGCGAGCTCGAGGCCGCCGCCCATCGCCACCGCGTGGATCGCCGCGACCACGGGCTTCGCGCTCGCTTCCAGCGCCTTGATCACGGTCATGAGTGTCGGCTCTTGCGTGGCTTTCGGCGTGTTGAATTCGGTGATGTCCGCGCCGCCTGAAAATGCCTTGCCCGCGCCGATGATGACGATGGCGCGCACGTCGTCGTCATCGTTCGCGCGCTCGATGCCTTCGACGATGCCAAGGCGCGTCGAATGTCCGAGGCCGTTCACCGGCGGATTGTCGAGCGTGATGACGGCGACGCCGCCGCGGATCGTGTAGTCCACTGCCATGAAGGTGACTCCTGTCGACGGATACCGGATGAATTGTGGTTGATGCCTGCAGAATACACAAAAAAGCACGATCGTCCAATTAAGGTGAACGTGTGCTTTGCGAGGCGCTAATGCAGAAAAGCCCCGGTACCGCGAGAGCGGACGGGGCTTTGATGCGCGCGGGCGGCCTAAACGGAGTTTTCTGCGGCGTTCGGCAGCACGTAATCGCGAAACTGCTCGCGCAGACGCACTTTCTGGAGCTTGCCCGTCGCGGTGTGCGGCAGATCCTCGGCGAACACGACATCGTCCGGAATCCACCACTTAGCAACCTTGCCCTCGAAATGCGCGAGCAGCTCCTCGCGCGTGACGGTGGCGCCGGGCTTGAGGACCGCCACGATCAGCGGCCGCTCGGTCCACTTCGGATGCGCGCACGCGATGCACGCGGCCTCCGCCACCTGCGGATGCGACACCGCGATGTTTTCCAGATCGATCGAGCTGATCCATTCGCCGCCGGACTTGATCACGTCCTTGCTGCGATCGGTGATCTGCATGAAGCCGTCCGGATCGATGGTCGCGACATCGCCTGTCGGGAACCAGCCGTCGACGAGCGGCGACTCGTCACGACGGAAATAGCGGTCGATGACCCACGGCCCGCGCACGTACAGATCGCCGAAGGACTTGCCGTCCCACGGCAGTTCGCGGCCGTCGTCGCCGACCACTTTCATGTCGACGCCGAAGAGCGTGTGTCCCTGTTTCTCCAGCGAACGCCGCTGCTCCTCCAGCGGGCGCTGCTTCTGCTTGAAACTCAGGCGTGACAAGGTGCCGAGCGGCGACATCTCCGTCATGCCCCACGCGTGGATCACCTGCACGCCGTACTCTTCCTCGAAGATGCGCAGCATCGCGGGCGGACACGCGGAGCCGCCGATCACCGTGCGCTTCAACGTCGAAAACCGCAGGTTTTGCTGCTTCATGTAGTTGAGCAGGCCCATCCAGACGGTCGGCACGCCCGCCGAATACGTGACGCCTTCGGCTTCCATCAGTTCGTAGAGCGATTTGCCGTCGAGGTCCTTGCCCGGGAACACGAGTTTTGCACCGACGAGCGGCCCCGCATGCGGAATGCCCCACGCGTTGACATGGAACATCGGCACCACGGGCAGAATCGAATCGCTCGATGACGCGCCCATCGCATCGGGCAACGCCGCGCCGTACGCATGCAACACTGTCGAGCGATGCGAGTAAAGCGCGCCCTTCGGATTGCCGGTCGTGCCCGACGTGTAGCAGAGAAACGAGGCCTGACGCTCGTCGAGCACCGGCCATTCGTAGTCGCCGTCATGCTCGCCGATGAGGCTCTCGTAGCTCATCACCGGCACGCTCATGTTCGATAGATGCTGGCCGATGCACGCGGCATCGCCGAGCGCGATCCAGCCTTTCACGTTCGGACATTGCGGCGCGATGAGCTCGACGAGCGGGCCGAAGGTCATGTCGAAGCAGACATATGAATCGTCGGCGTGATCGATGATGAACGCGATCTGATCGGGAAAGAGACGCGGATTGATCGTGTGGCACACGGCGCCCATGCCGCTCACGCCGTAGTAGCACTCCAGATGTCTGTAGCCGTTCCATGCGAGCGTGCCGATGCGCTCTCCCTGTTCGACGCCGAGCGCGGTCAGTGCCTGCGCAAGCTGCTTCGCGCGCTTCTCGCAATCGCGGTACGTGTAGCGGTGGATGTCGCCTTCGATGCGGCGCGACACGATTTCGTTGTCGCCGAAGTGACGCGAGGCATGGGACAGCAGGGACGACGCGAGCAGCGGTACTTCCATCATCTGGCCGTAAAGCGGCGACGTCATAGGCAGGGTCCTCGAATCTGTCGAATGCTGGTCGGATGGCCGGGCCGCGCTCGTGCAGGCCCGTGGGCGCGGAATTACAATATCGTTTAACTCAGAGGCGCTCAATATGTCGTTTTCCCCAAGCAATGCCGTGCGCGCGGCGCGCGACGAGACGCCCGCCGAGGCGCGTTCCATGAGCGAAATCGCCGGCGCGATTCGAGTCGGTGAACCCGGTTCGTTCGCTGCGCTCGGCAACGCGTTTCTCACGCGTCTTCCCGCCGCCCCGGTGCCCGATCCGTATCTCGTCGGGCTTTCGCGCGAGATGGCCGAATCGCTCGGTTTCGATCCGATCGTCGCCACCGGCGCCGAATCAAATGAATTCGCCGCATACTTCGCCGGCAATCCGACGCGCGACTGGCCGGGCGAATCGCTGCCCTATGCCGCCGTGTATTCGGGTCACCAGTTCGGCGTATGGGCGGGTCAACTGGGCGACGGCCGCGCGCTCACGCTAGGCGAAGTCAGCGCCGGCGAGCGCCTCGAAGTGCAGTTGAAGGGCGCGGGACGCACGCCCTACTCGCGCATGGGCGACGGCCGCGCAGTGCTGCGTTCCTCGATCCGCGAGTTTCTGTGCTCGGAAGCGATGCACCATCTCGGCATTCCGACGACGCGCGCGCTCACCGTCATCGGCTCGGATCTGCCGGTGCGCCGCGAGACCATCGAAACGGCGGCGATCGTCACGCGCGTGTCGCCGAGCTTCGTGCGCTTCGGCCATTTCGAGCACTTTTATGCGAACGATCGCATCGACGATCTGAGGACGCTCGCCGATCACGTGATCGACCGTTTCCATCCGCATTGCCGCGACGCCGACGATCCCTACCTCGCGCTGCTCGGCGAAGCCGTGCGCTCCACCGCCGATCTCATGGCGCAATGGCAAGGCGTCGGCTTCTGCCACGGCGTGATGAACACCGACAACATGTCGATTCTCGGCCTCACGATCGACTACGGCCCGTTCGGTTTCATGGACGCCTTCAACGCGCATCACATCTGCAATCACTCGGATACGCAGGGCCGCTATTCCTATGGCCGCCAGCCGCAAGTGGCGTACTGGAACCTCTTCTGTCTCGCGCAGGCGCTCGTCCCGCTCTTCGGCGAGAACCTGCCGGAGGAAGGACGCGCCGAGCGCGTGGTCGAAGAAGCGCAGAAAGTGATGGAGCGATACAAGGATCGTTTCGGGCCCGCGCTCGTCGCTAAGATGCGCGCGAAGCTCGGGCTCGCTATCGAGCGCGACGGCGACGACAAGCTCGCCAACGGCCTCTTCGAAATCATGCATGCGAACCGCACGGACTTCACGCTCACGTTCCGTAACTTGTCGAAGCTTTCGAAATCGGACGCGAGCCACGACGCACCCGTGCGCGATCTGTTCCTCGACCGCGCCGCGTTCGATGCGTGGGCCGCGCAGTATCGCGAGCGCCTGGCGCACGAGCCGCGCGACGACGCCGCACGCGCCGAGGCCATGAATCGCGTGAATCCGAAATACGTGCTGCGCAATCATCTGGCGGAACAGGCGATCCGCCGCGCGGCCGAGAAGGACTTTTCAGAAGTGGAGCGCCTGCTGGACGTACTGCGCCATCCGTACGACGAACAGCCCCACTATGAGGCCTATGCCGGCCTGCCGCCCAACTGGGCGAGCGACCTCGAAGTCAGTTGCTCTTCGTAGGATCGCCCTCATATACACGGCCTTCCCGGCCAGACCAAAGGAAAGACATGAGCCACGACGACACCCCGACGAGCTATCCGCTGCAAAAGGACGACGCCACCTATCGCCGCGAACTCGACGACATGCAGTATCAGGTCACGCGCCACGCCGTCACCGAGCGTCCGTTCACCGGCAAATACTGGGATCACGACGAGCGCGGCGTCTATGATTGCGTCTGCTGCGGTACGCCGCTTTTCGAATCCGCCACAAAGTTCGATGCCGGCTGCGGCTGGCCGAGCTATTTCAAGCCGATCAACGGCGAAGTGATCCAGGAGAAAACCGACCGCTCGCACGGCATGCTTCGCATCGAAGTGCTGTGCAAGAACTGCGGCGCGCACCTCGGCCACGTATTCGAGGACGGCCCCGCGCCGACCGGTCTGCGGTATTGCATCAACTCGGCTGCGCTACAATTCGAACCCAAGTAAGCGCGAGCCCGGCACGCGCGCTCCGGGGAGCGACCGTGCATCAAGCCGTACCGGCGCCCGCTCCCGTTCGAGCGGGCGTTCTTTCCTCATGCGCCTCGCATCCATCCGATGCCCATCACGTCCGGACGCCAATGAAATTTCTGTTCGATCTGTTTCCGATCATTCTTTTTTTCGTCGCATTCAAGGTCTGGGGAATTTACACCGCGACGGCGGTCGCGATCGCGGCGACGCTCGTTCAGATCGCCTGGGTCGCGTTCCGTCATCGCAAGGTCGATCCGATGCTGTGGGTCAGTCTCGGCGTCGTCGTCGTATTCGGCGGCGCGACGCTCGTGCTGCACAACGACACCTTCATCAAATGGAAGCCGACAGCGCTCTACTGGCTGTTCGCGTTCGCGCTGATCGTCGCGCAAATCGGCTTCAAAAAGAATCTGATCGAGGCGATGATGGGCAAGCAGATCGTGCTGCCGCATCGCGTGTGGGGACAACTGAATCTCGCGTGGGCGGTGTTCTTCGCGCTGCTCGGCATCGTGAACCTTTTCGTCGCGTACAACTTCACCACGGATCAGTGGGTGAATTTCAAGCTCTTCGGCGCGACGGGCTGTCTCGTCGTGTTCATCGTCTTGCAGAGCTTCTGGCTCGCGAAGTACATGAAGGAGGACGGACAATGAGCGCATCGTTCGATTTCATGAGCGCGTCGGCGAACGACAAGATCAGGCATCTCGAAGCGCGTCTGACCGAGGCATTGCAACCGCAGTCGGTGCATATCGACGACGACAGCGCCGCGCACGCGGGCCACGCCGGCGCGGCCGCCGGCAGCCACTACACGGTGACGATCGTCGCGGCGTGCTTCGCCGGCAAGGCGCGCGTGGCGCGGCATCGACTGGTGTATGATGCGCTGGCCGAGGAAATGCGGCGCGGCGTGCACGCGCTCGCGATCCGGGCTTACACGCCGCAGGAGTTCGCAGAACAATTCGAATAGACACGCGCGCGCGTCACCGCTTAAGCCTTGCTTCTTGAAACTCGCCTTTAAAGGCGTCTGTTTGTTCAGTTAGGAACCTCCGATGACTTTGAAAAAAACCCGCGTCTGGGTGTTGCTGGCTGCGTTCGCGGCTGCGCCCGCCTTTGCGCAAAACGTCGCCGTCGTCAACGGCACGCCGATTCCCACGTCGCGCGCCGATGCGCTCGTGAAGCAGCTCGTCGCGCAGGGTCAGCAGAATTCGCCGCAGCTTCAGCAAGCTGTGCGCGAGGAACTCATCAACCGCGAAATCCTGATGCAGGAAGCCGCGCGCGAAGGCGTCGCGACGCGCCCCGATGTCAAGGCGCAGGTCGCGGTGGCGCAGCAGACCGTCGTGCTGCGCGCGCTCATCGAAGACTTCGTGAAGAAGAACACGCCGACCGACGCCGAGATCAAGGCGCGCTATGACCAGCTCGTCAAGCAGAACGGCGGCGGCAAGGAACTGCATCTGCATCACATCCTCGTCGAAGACGAAGCGCAGGCGAAGGACCTGATCGCGAAGATCAAGGCGGGCGCGAGCTTCGAGGATCTCGCCAAGCAATATTCGAAAGACCCGGGATCGGGCAAGAATGGCGGCGATCTGGACTGGTCGTCGCCTTCGGCTTATGTGCCGGAATTCGGCGCGGCCGCGGAGAAGCTGAAGAAGGGAGAAGTGACGCCGGCGCCGGTGAAGACGCAGTTCGGCTGGCACGTCATCCGCCTGGACGATTCGCGCGAAGTCGCCCCGCCGCCGCTCGATCAGGTCAAGACGCAGATCGCGCAGCAGATCCAGCAGGAAAAACTGCAGGCGTTCGAAGAAGGTCTGCGCAGCAAAGCGGTGATCAAGTAAGCGCGCTTGCTCGATCCTTCCGTTCGCCATCTGCGAGCCATGACAAAGCCGCCCTCGGGCGGCTTTGTTGCTTCTGGCTAGCGCTAAAAAAACGAAACACCCCTCGGGGTGTTTCGTCCGACGCCTTCGCAATCAGCCGAGGAAGCGTCGCGCGTTCTGGAAGGCCCGCAGCCACGGGCTGCCGTCGGTGGTCCAGTCATCGGGCGTCCAGCTCATCTGCACGTTGCGATGCACGCGCTCCATGTGCGGCATCAGCACGGTGAAGCGGCCATCGGGCGTCGTCACGGACGTGATGCCCTGCGGCGAGCCGTTCGGATTGAACGGATATTGCTCCGTCGCATTGCCGCGATGATCGACGTAGCGCATCGCGACAAGCGCCTGCGCCTGATCGCCCTGCTGCGAGAAGTCGGCGAAACCTTCGCCGTGCGCGACCGCCACCGGAATGCGCGAGCCTTCCATGCCGGCGAAGAAGATCGACGGCGAACGCTCGACCTCGACGAGCGAGAAGCGCGCCTCGAACTGCTCCGACTTGTTGCGCGTGAACTTCGGCCAGTTTTCCGCGCCCGGAATGATCGACGCGAGACTCGACATCATCTGGCAGCCGTTGCAGATGCCGAGCGCGAAGGTGTCGCCGCGGCCGAAGAACGCGGCGAACATGTCGGCGAGGCGTTGATTGAAGCGGATCGTCTTCGCCCAGCCCTCGCCCGCGCCCAGCACATCGCCGTATGAGAAGCCGCCGCACGCGACCGCGCCCGCGAAGTCGGCGAGCGTCGCGCGGCCCTCGAGCAGATCGCTCATGTGGACGTCGTGCGCGTCGAAGCCGGCACGGTCGAATGCGTAAGCTGTTTCGAGGTGCGAGTTCACGCCCTGCTCGCGCAGAATCGCGACACGCGGACGTTTTCCCGTCGCGATGAACGGCGCGGCGACGTCTTCGGCCGGATCGAAGGTTAGCTGAGGCGAAAGGCCCGGATCGGCGGCATCGAGCAGCGCGTCGTATTCGGCATCCGCGCAGGCCGGGTTGTCGCGCAGACGCGCGATGCGCCAGCTCACTTCGCTCCACGCGCGGTGCAGCTCGACGCGCGGTGCATCGAAAATCTTCTTCGCGTCGCGATAGATCTCGATCGCGCCGCTCTCGTTCGGCTTGCCGATCACATGCGAGCACGCCGACAAGCCATGCTCGCGCAGCGCGGCGAGCACCGCGTCGCGGTCCGATGCGCGCACCTGCACCACCGCGCCGAGTTCTTCCGAGAACAGCGCGCGGATCGTGCGGTCGTCGCGTCGGCCGCTCGTCTGCTTCGCCCAGTCCTTCGCGTCGCCGTAATCGGATTCGTGTTCGGCGTCGAGCATCAGCATGTCGACGTTCAGCGACACGCCAACATGACCCGCAAACGCCATTTCGCAGACCGTCGCCCACAGGCCGCCATCGGAGCGGTCATGGTAGGCGAGCAGCTTGCCTTCGGCGTTGAGCGCCTGGATCGCGGCGAAGAAACGCTTCAGATCCTCGGGGTCGTCGACGTCGGGCACCGCATCGCCGACCTGCTGCGTCACCTGCGCGAGGATGCTGCCACCCATGCGGTTGCGGCCGCGGCCCAGATCGATCGCGATCAGCACCGTGTTGGCGTCATTGACGAGCTGCGGCGTCAGATGACGGCGCACGTCTTCCACGGGCGCGAACGCCGAGATGATCAGCGACACCGGCGACACGACTTCGCGGGCACCGCCGCGCGCGTCCTGCCACTTGGTGCGCATGGACAGTGAATCCTTGCCGACCGGAATGCTGATGCCGAGCGCCGGACACAGCTCCATGCCGATCGCCTTCACCGTTTCATAGAGCGCGGCATCTTCACCCGCGCTGCCGCACGCGGCCATCCAGTTCGCCGACAGCTTCAGCTTGTTCAGCGATTCGATCGGCGCGGAGGCAATGTTCGTCACCGCTTCGCCCACCGCCATGCGTCCCGATGCGGGTGCGTCGATGACGGCGAGCGGCGTGCGCTCGGCCATCGTCATCGCTTCGCCGCGAAAGCCTGCGTAGTCCATCGTCGTGACGGCGCAATCGGCCACGGGCACCTGCCACGGGCCGACGAACTGATCACGCGCGGTCGTACCGCCGACCGAGCGGTCGCCGATGGTTATGAGGAACGACTTGCTCGCGACCGTGGGATGCTTAAGCACATCGACCGCCACCGCCGACAGCGGCAGACCGGTCACGTCGACCGGCGTGAACTGCGCGTGCTCGCGCTTCACGTCGCGATGCATCTTGGGCGGCTTGCCGAGCAGCACGTCCATCGGCATATCGACGGGTTCCTGACCTTCGTTCGCTTCGTCGATCAGCTTCAACTGCCGCTCTTCGGTCGCCACGCCAACGACTGCCACCGGGCAGCGTTCGCGTTCGCAGATCGCCTGAAACGCGGGCAGATCGGCGGGCGAGATCGCGAGGACATAACGTTCCTGCGCTTCGTTCGACCAGATTTCGCGCGGCGAGAGACCGCTTTCTTCGAGCTGGACCTTGCGCAGCTCGAAGCGCGCGCCTCTGCCCGCGCCATCGACGAGCTCCGGGAAGGCGTTCGAAATGCCGCCCGCGCCGACATCGTGAATCGACAGGATCGGATTGCCCTCGCCCATCTGCCAGCAGGTGTTGATGACTTCCTGCGCGCGGCGCTGGATTTCCGGATTGCCGCGCTGGACCGAATCGAAGTCGAGCTCGGCGGTGTTCGCGCCGGTCGCCATCGACGACGCCGCGCCGCCGCCCATGCCGATGCGCATGCCCGGACCGCCGATCTGGATCAGCA
Organism: Caballeronia sp. INML3B; assembly: GCF_023631305.1. Classification (NCBI taxonomy): domain Bacteria; kingdom Pseudomonadati; phylum Pseudomonadota; class Betaproteobacteria; order Burkholderiales; family Burkholderiaceae; genus Caballeronia; species Caballeronia sp. INML3B. Next base: position 87,515 of record NZ_JALQDI010000008.1, on the reverse strand, counting down.
GCGTGCCGGCCGGCAGATCGTTCTTGTGCGTGTGCTGGTCCGAAATATTGCCGATGCCGCCCGCGATCATGATCGGCTTGTGATAGCCGCGCACGCGGCCCGCGACGTTCTGCTCGTAGGTGCGGAAATAGCCGCCGAGGTTCGGCCGGCCGAATTCGTTGTTGAAGGCCGCGGCGCCGATCGGCCCGTCGATCATGATCTGCAACGGCGAGGCGATGCGGTCGGGCCGGCCGTATGGCTCGTTCTGGTCGGCCGGATTGCGCGATGCGAGCGGCACCGCGGCATCGCGATCGTTTTCCCACATTTCGCGCGCGCCGGGCAAATCGAGGTTCGACACGGTGAAGCCGGCAAGACCGGCCTTCGGACGCGCGCCGCGGCCCGTCGCGCCTTCGTCGCGGATTTCGCCGCCGGAGCCCGTCGCCGCGCCCGCGAACGGGGAAATCGCGGTCGGGTGATTGTGCGTCTCGACCTTCATCAGCGTGTGGGTCAGTTCCACATGACGCTGATACTGCTCGTCGCGACCGCGCGGGAACCAGCGCTGCGCGATGCCGCCGCGCATGATCGCCGAGTTGTCCGAATACGCGACGATCGTGCCTTCGTGATTCAGCTTTTCGGTATTGCGGATCATCTGGAACAGCGACATGTCCTGCTTCTCGCCGTCGATGGTCCACTCGCCGTTGAAGATCTTGTGGCGGCAGTGTTCGCTGTTGGCCTGCGCGAACATCATCAGTTCGACGTCGGTCGGATTGCGCTTCAGCCCTTCGAATGCGTTCACCAGATAATCGATTTCGTCTTCCGCGAGCGCGAGGCCGAGTTCGGTGTTCGCGGCTTCGAGCGCCTTGCGTCCCGCGCCGATGATATCGACCGTCTGCAAGGGCTTGGCGGGCAGTTCATCGAAGAGATGCAGCGCCTGATCGCGCGATGCCGCGACGCTTTCCGTCATGCGGTCGTGCAACGCATCCGCGACGGCGGCGCGCGCTTCGTCCGACAGCGCCTTCTTGCCGCCGAGAAAGCCGCTTTTCATGATGACCGAGTACTCGACGCCGCGCTCGATGCGCCGCACCTTATCGAGCCCGCAGTGATGCGCGATGTCGGTCGCCTTGCTCGCCCACGGCGAAACCGTGCCGAAGCGCGGCACGACCAGGAAGGTCTCGACCTGGCCGCGCTCCTGCGATGCGTCGAAAGGCGCGCCGTAGTGCATCAGCGCATCGATGCGGCTGTTGTCATCGTCGGTGAGCGGCTCGGACGCGTTGACGAAATGCAGGAACTGACCGCGCACGCCGACGATATTCGCGTCGATGCGGGCGAGCGTTTCGAGAAGGCGGGTTTGACGAAAATCGGAGAGGGCCGAAGCGCCGGGGAAACACGAGAAGTGGGCCATTGTGACGGTGCGTCGATGACGTCTGTGTGCCGCTCGCGCGACGCTCGCTTTTTTGCGAATCGAAAAAATCGCAAATTCGGACTCGAGCGCGCAAAACGGCGTGAGGCGAAAGGAAGACCGCGATTATAACCCGGAAGCGTCTCGAAATCGGGCCGGGCGGTCCGTCCCGGCGCTGTGCGGCGGCGCGCGGCGAGGCGAACCCAATCGGTTCTCATCCCGAAATCACCTGGACGCACAAGGCCGGGGCAAACTTGATGAGTCGCGCACCGCATGACCGCGCGGCTTGCCGTCCCTCGCAAACGATTTTGGCGCTATCATGGCGCGCTCTTCGGGTCCGGCGCGCCGAGCCGCGCTTCAGGATCCGTCGTTTTACCGTCAAGGCGCGCGGCGTCGGGCGCTTCGCTCCCGCGCGTCACACGCGCAGCACTGCAATCTCGCGCCTTCGGGCACAAAAAGTCATGGATGTCATCGTCATCGGCGGAGGAATCGCCGGCATCGCCACCGCCTGCCAGTTGCACGCGGCAGGTCATCGCGTTTGCGTGATCGAGCGCCACGCGACCGTCGCGCAAGGCGCCACCTACGGCCAGGGCGGCGCACTGCTGCCATCGCCGCTCGATGCCTGGTTCGGGCCGACCTTCATGGCATCGAGCCGCTCGAAGCAAAGCGGCATGGTGGTCAAGACCGGGTTCGACTCGGCCGCCCGCGATTTCATCAAGCAACTCGCGGCGCTTCGCGATCCCGAGGCGTTCGCTGCGCAGTACGCGCATCTGCAGCCGCTCGTCGATCTGTCGCGGCGCGTGCTGGCGGACATCGAAAGCCGCCTGGAACTCGATTTCGAACAACGCCGCGGCATGCTGCACGTGTTCCGGCAGCCGCGCGAGCTCGAAGACGCGCAACCGGCCATCGATCTGCTCAAGGGCTGCGGCGTGCCGTATCGGCTGCTGACGCCCGAGGAATGCGTCGCCGTCGAACCTTCCGTGCCGGACTACCCCGAGTTCGCGGGCGGCGTGCTGCTGCCCGAGGAGCGCACCGCGAACTGCCCGCTTTTCACCAAGCAACTGAAGCAGGTGCTCGAAGACGATGGCGTGCAGTTCCGCATGCACCGGAGCGTCGCGTCGGTGCGGCTCGACGGCGCGCGCGCCGCCGTCGAGCTCGCCGATCCGAGCGAGGGCAAGAAGCGCAGCGCCGAGGTCGAGCTGATCACCGCGGACGCGATCGTCGTCGCGGCGGGCACCGGCACGCCCGGGCTCATCGGCGGCATCCGGTCGGCGTCCTCGCTTTTTCCGCTGCGCGTGCACACGCTGACTGCGCCCGTCGCCTATGAGGAGCGCGTGCCGCATCTCACGGTCGTCGATACGATCAAGCGCATCACGATGACGCGCGTGAACCAGCGGCTGCGCGTGGGCGGCGCGGGCGTGTTTCAGAGCGCCTCCAAAGCCGACAAGCCGCTCGACGCCACGCTGGCCCGGCGCGCGCTCGATTTGCTCGGTCAGGGCACGCACGACTGGATTCCGGGCGCGGCGCGAGTGTCCGCCGCGCGCGCGTGGGATGGTTTGCGACTGATCACCGCCGACGGGCTGCCGGTCGTCGGCGCGACGCGCCATCCGCGGCTTTTCGTCAACGCGGCGCACGGCCCGGCCGGCTGGGGCCTCGCATGCGGGTCTGCTAAAGTGATCGCGGACCTCGTCTCCGGCGTTACGCCCGACATTCCCGCCAGCGCGCTCGCGGCGATGAGCATCGAGCGCTTCTAGCAAGCAGCAGTCACCGCGCGGCGCGCACCGCCGCGACGGGCACGATTGCTGCGGCGACGCCGGATTCCCGACCGACTCGATTCTCGAAGCGCCCTTCCGCCCGCCGCCATGACCGCTGCCCGCTCACCCTACTTCAGCCCCAAAGACGATCCCCTCGCGCTGCTGACGCTTACCGAGCTGCGCGCGCTCGAAGCGCGTGCGGCTGCGGCGCTGCCGCCGCACACGCTGATGGCGCGCGCGGGGGCGGCCGCCGCGCAATGCCTCATCGACGTGCTCGAGAACGATCCCGACTCCCGCGCACGGCCGGTGTGGCTCGTGGCCGGCCCCGGCAACAACGGCGGCGACGCGCTCGTGATGGCGGAGCAACTGCATCGCGCCGGCATTGCGGTACGTGTGTGCATGCCGGTCGAGGTCAAGCCCGACGACGCACGCTGGGCGCTCGAATCGGCGCGCGCTGCGGGCGTGCCGATCGACGGCCAGCCGCCCGCATCGTTCGACGGCTTCGGCTGGCTCGTCGACGGCATGTTCGGCATCGGCCTCACGCGCGCGCTCGACGGCGTATTCGCGGATATCGCCGCGCGCATGGCGCGCCGTTCCAGCGCTTCAGGCCGCGTGCTCGCGCTCGACATCGCAAGCGGCCTGAACAGCGACACCGGCACACCCGTGAACGGCGGCGAAGCCGTGCGCGCGACGGACACCATCACGTTCATCGGCGCGAAGCCGGGGCATTTCACGTCGCAAGGCCGCGATCTGACGGGACGGCTCTTCGTGTCGACGCTGGAGGTCGATTCGAGCACCGCGCCTTCGATCACGCTTAACGCGCCCGCACTCTTCGGCGCATGCATGCCGCCGCGCGACAACGCGACCAACAAGGGCACGTTCGGCTCGCTCGCGGTCATCGGCGGCGACACCGGCATGTGCGGCGCGCCGATTCTCGCCGCGCGCATGGCGCTCTACGGCGGCGCGGGAAAGGTTCACGTCGCGTTTCTGGGCGAAGGCTTTCCGCCCTATGATCCGCCGCATCCCGAGCTGATGCTGCATCGCGCCGCCGGCTTCGCGCCCGACACGATGGACGCGCTGTCCATCGGCTGCGGCATGGGCACGAGCGAGCGCGCGAAAAACGTGCTGGCGGACGCGCTCAAGCTCGACATCCCGAAGCTGCTCGATGCCGACGCGCTCAATCTCGTCGCCAAAGACGACGCGCTCGCCTCCGCCGTCGCGACACGCGGCGCCAAGGGCGATCCGTGCATCCTGACGCCGCATCCGCTCGAAGCGGCGCGTCTCTTGCAGACTGACGCGAAATCCGTTCAGGCCGACCGCATCGCCGCCGCGCGCCAGCTCGCCGCGCGCTATGCGGCGATCGCGGTGCTCAAGGGCTCGGGCACCGTAATCGCGTCGTCCGACGGACGTGTCTGCGTGAATCCAACCGGCAACGCCGGTCTCGCGACAGGCGGCACCGGCGACGTGCTCGGCGGATTGATCGGAGCATTGCTCGCGCAGAAACTGCCGGCCTACGAAGCCGCGCTCGCGGGCGTCTATCTGCATGGCCTTGCCGCGCAGACACTTACCGACGACGGCATGGGCCCGGCGGGATTGACCGCGGGCGAACTCGCGCCGGCCGTGCGCGGTCTCATCAACCGCCGCTTTTACGCGCAGCACGCGCGAAGCTGAAGGCTTGCGGGCGCACGCCCGCGAAGTCCCCGTGACGCTTTGCAAGCATCCGGTCATGCATCGTCGCTATACTCTTTTTTGATTCGGGCAACCGCGGCCGTTTAGTCGCGTTCACCAAACACGACACGCACAGGCAAGCCGAGCCGCAATCGCACGAACGTATTCCTCTGTCACTCTCAGACTATCGGACCGCTCATGACCCAAAACTCGATGCTCAATTCGCTTCCTGCCTGGTCGGCGCTCCAGTCGCATTACGATGCCATCTCCGGCGAGCGCCTGCGCGACTGGTTCGGGCCTCAGAACGACACCGCGCCGACGCGCGCCGAGCGCTTGACCTTCGAAGGCGGCGGCCTCGCAATCGACTTCTCCAAGAACCGCGTCAAGGACGAAACGCTCAAGCTGCTCGTCGAGGTCGCCCAGCAGGCCAAGGTCACCGAACGCCGCGACGCGATGTTCCGTGGCGATATCGTCAACATCACCGAACATCGCGCGGTGCTGCATACCGCGCTGCGCGCGCAGTCGCCCGACGCGCCTTTCTACGAGCAGGTGCAGAAGGAAAAGGCCAAAATGGCCGCCTTCTCCGATCGCGTGCGCGACGGCTCATGGAAAGGCTATAGCGGCAAGCGCATCCGTCACGTCGTAAACATCGGTATCGGCGGCTCGGACCTCGGACCGAAGATGGTCGTGCATGCGCTGCATCATCTCGCTTCGAAGGATCTCGACACGCACTTCGTATCGAACGTCGACGGCGCCGATCTCTGGAACGTCCTTCAGCAAGTCGACGCCGAGGAGACGCTGGCGATCGTCGTCTCCAAGACCTTCACGACGCTCGAGACGATGACCAACGCGCATTCGATGCGCGACTGGTTCCTGAAGTCCGGCTGTCCCGACGATCAGTTGTCGAAGCATTTCGTTGGCGTCTCGGCGAATCCGGCTGAAGTCGTCAAGTTCGGTATCGCGAAAGAAAACGTGTTCGAGATGTGGGACTGGGTCGGCGGCCGTTACTCGCTGTGGTCGGCGGTGGGTCTCTCGATCATGCTGTCGGTCGGCCCGAAAAATTTCGACGCGCTCCTGCAAGGCGCGGCTGCGATGGACGAGCACTTCCGCACCGCCCCGCTCGACAGGAACCTGCCCGTGCTGATGGGCATGATCGGCATCTGGTATCGCAACTTTTTTGGCTCGCAGAGCGATCTGGTGGCGCCGTATTCGCAGGCGCTGCACTATCTGCCTTCATACCTCCAGCAGCTCGAGATGGAGAGCAACGGCAAGTCCGCGCGGCTCGACGGCAAGATGGTCGACTATCCGACGGCGGCCGTCATCTGGGGCGAGCCGGGCACGAACGGCCAGCACGCGTTCTTCCAGATGCTGCATCAGGGCCCCACGCTCATCCCGATCGACTTCATCGCCGTGCTGACGCCGGAGCATCCGCTCGTCGATCATCACGCGAAGCTGCTCGCCAACTGCTTTGCGCAGAGCGAAGCGCTGATGCTCGGCCGCACGCTGGAAGAAGCAAAGAAGGTTGCCGGTCCTGGCAAGGAAGAACTGGCGACGCATCTGAGCTTCCCCGGCAACCGGCCAACCACGACCATCATGCTCGATGCCCTCACGCCGCAGACGCTCGGCGCGCTCATCGCGCTCTACGAGCACAAGGTGCTCGTGCAGGGCACGGTGTGGGACATCAACTCGTTCGATCAGTGGGGCGTTGAGCTCGGCAAGATTCTCGGCAAGGTCGTCGAGGCCGATATCACTGCCGCGAGCGTCGATCCGGCCAGGCACGACTCGTCGACATCGGCGTTGATCGCGCGTGCGCGCAAGGCGCTGAAGCGCTGACGCTCCCGTAGTCGTCGATGGCCCGCGACGCTTGCGCGTTGCGGGCTTTTTTACACGCCGAGACCGTTGACGAGGCGCCCCGCTTCGATCGTCACCGTGGCATCGCAACGCTCGGCGAGTTCCTGATCGTGCGTAACCAGCACGAGCGTCGCGCCGTTGCGCCGATTCATCTCGAACATCAGGTCGATGATTGCGCAGCCGGTTGCGGCGTCGAGGCTGCCGGTGGGTTCGTCGGCGAAGAGCACGACAGGATGCGTGACGAACGCGCGCGCGAGCGCGACGCGCTGCTGTTCGCCGCCGGAAAGCAGCTTCGGATAATGGCCGGTGCGTTGCGACAGCCCGACCTGATCGAGCAGCGAACGGGCGCGCGCGGCGATTTCGCTGTGCGGAGTCTGAGCGCGCAACTCGAGGGGCAGCATGACGTTCTCGAGCGCGGTCAGATGCGGCATCAACTGGAACGACTGGAACACGAAGCCGACCGCGCCGCTTCTGAGCGCGGCGCGTTCGTCTTCGTTCAACGTGGCCAACTCCTTGCCAAGCAGACGAACCGAGCCCTCGCTCGCGCTGTCCAATCCGGCGAGCAAGCCGAGCAATGTCGACTTGCCCGAGCCCGATGCTCCGACGATCGCGACGCTGCTACCCTTCGCAATCGACAGATCGACCTGATCGAGAATCGTGAGTTCGCCCGTTGCGTCCTTCACTCGCTTGCTTAATCCCCGAACTTCGATGACCGGCTCGATATTGTTTTGCATGGACACCTTGAAAAAGAACTTGCGCGGCTTTGCGACCGCCGCGCTGATGGCGGCATGTTGTGCGACCGCGCACGCGGCAGACGCGCGGGCGGCATCGCAACCGAAGCCCGCAATCGTCGTGCTGGGCGATAGTCTGTCGGCCGAATACGGTCTGCCGCGCGACACTGGCTGGGTGAATCTGCTGCGCGAGAAGCTGGCGAAGGAGCGTTTCGATTATAGCGTCGCCAATTCGAGCATCAGCGGCGACACCACGAGCGGCGGGCGCGCGCGTCTGACCGCGGTGCTGTCGCGCATCAAGCCGGCTGTCGTAATCGTCGAACTCGGCGCGAACGACGCGTTGCGTGGCGTGCCGCTCGCGACGACGGAGACGAATCTGCGCAGCATCGTCGAGGCATCGCAGGCCGCGCATGCGAAGGTTTTACTCATCGGCATGTACGTTCCACCCAATTACGGCCCCGACTACACGCAAAAGTTCCACGCGGTCTACGAGCGTATCGCGAAGGACAAGAACGTGCCGCTCGTGCCGTTTCTGCTTGCCGGCATCGCGGACAAGCCTGCCATGTTCCAGGCCGACCAGATTCATCCGACCGTGCAGGCCCAGCCTTTGCTGTTGGATAACGTCTGGCCAACCTTGAAACCCTTGCTGGGCGCCAGTGCGTCGCATTAACGAAGACGCCGGACGCGACAGCTTCAGCAACCGACGCGGAGCATGGCCAAGATTCAGATATCTGAGACTTTCGCGTAACTCTTATAACCCCGCTCGTCGTGAGCGACTCTACAAGGAGGTCACGTGAAATTTATTCCTCTTCTCGCCCTGACCGTTGCGATTTCGGCCTGTGCTGCTCAGCCGCCCGCCGGTGTGCAGCAAGTCGGCACGAGCCAGAAGGCGCCGAAGGTCGTCGCGCAATGCGTCGCCCAGAAATGGGCGGACTCGTCGCAGCAGCAGGTCGTGTCGCAGAACACGCTCGCGAACGATCAGGCCGTCGACGTGTACGTGCCCGGCCAGCAACCGCCGACCGGCGCGGCGGCCATTGTCCGCCCGGCATGGTCGGGTTCGGGCACGTGGGTCGGTTTCCGCGCCTCGGGCGCTGCCGGCAGTCAGGCAACCGGCGATATCCAGGCTTGCCTGTAACCGAAGCTCGGACGGCTGCTTGCTGCCTCATGGCGGCATGCCAAACAAAAAAGCCCCGCATTCTTTCGGAAGCGGGGCTTTTTTTATGAAGCCAGGATCGATCAGTTCGACGACGACGGCGGGGGCGCCTGGCTCAGCTTGACCTTCGAGCGCGCCTTCAACGCGTTGATGTACGCCTCCATGTCGGCCTGCGCGTAGACCTGCGCGACCTGCTGCTGCGCGCCCGCGAGGCGATCGGCTGCGACCGGCGTACCCTTTTCGATCCCGTTCACGCGATAAATCGCGTAGCCGTCCGCGCCGAGATCCACGCCGACATAAGCCGGAAGTTTCGATGCGTCCACCTTGAAGATCGCGCTCAGCGCGGCGGGCGGCAAGCCTTGCGCGTCGTTACGCGAGACCGTGACCGGCGACGTGAAGCCATCGGCCGACTTCGACTTCTGCAGGTCCGCCAGCTTCGCTTCGCCGTCCTTCTTTGCCATCGCAGCGGCCAGTTCCGCGACCACCTTCTTGCGGACGTCGTCCTTTACGACGTCGAACGCCGGGACGGAAGACGCCTTGTAGTCGGTCACGCGCGCGGCAATCAGCGTGTTGTTGCCGACGTCGATGGCCTGCGTGTTGTTGCGATCCTTCACCGCGTCCGGCGCGAAGACGGCCGTGAGGAACTTCGGATTGTTGAGCGGATTGTCCTGTGGCAATTGCGGATTCGGCTTCGGGCCGACCGTCGCCGTCTGGATCGTGAGCTTGTATTTGTCCGCGGCGGGTTGCAGCGACTTCGCCTTCTCGTAGACGAGGTCGGTGAAGCCCTGCGCGTCTTCCGCGAAGCCCTTCGTGCCTTGCTGGGCCGCATAGTCCTTCGCGAGCGAGTCCTTCACTTCGTCGAACGGTCTTGTGACCGATGGCTTAACGTCGGTCGCCTGGATGATGTGATAGCCGAAATCCGATTCGACGATATTGCTCACCTCGCCCTTCTTCAGGCCGAATGCGGCATCGTCGAATGCCTTGCCGCCCGCGATCTGCCCATGCGCGAAGTAGCCGAGATCGCCGCCCTTGCTCGCCGAGCCAGGATCGTCCGAGTTCTTCTGCGCGATCTGCGCGAACTGGTCGGGATGAGCCTTGACTTGCGCGAGCAGTTCTTCGGCTTTCTGCTTCGCCTTCGCCTTGTCGGCCGCGCTCGCGTCCTTCGGCGCGTTCACGAGAATGTGGCTCGCGCGCACTTCCGCTTCCGTCCGATAGCGCTGAATGTTCTCGTCGTAATACTTCTTGAGATCGGCGTCACTCGGCTTCGATGCCGCCGCGACCGTCGACGGCGACAGCAGGAGATACTGGATCGTGGCCGTCTCGGGCGTCGCGAAGTCGTTGCGATGCGCGTCGTAGTATGCCGTGAGCTGCGCGTCGGTCGGCTGGATCTTCGCGGTGTAATCGGCCGTGCGCAGCGACAGGCCTTGCACCGAGCGCTTCTGCTCTGCAAGTTCCGTCAGGCTCTGTGCGAGCGACTTCGACGTGAACGAAGTCGCCTGGATGCTGCCCGGAATCTGCTCGGTCGCGATCGTGTAGCGCATGCGCTCGTCGTACTGCGCGGGCGTCATGCCCTGCATCGCGAGCAGTTGCTTGTAGCGATCGAGGTCGATGCTGCCGTCGGGCTTCTTCAGCGACGAAATCACCGGATCGGAAAGCAGCGCGCGACGCACGGCGTCATCCGACGCGGTCAGATGCAGACGCTGCGTTTCGTCGGCCATCGCGCGTTGCTGCACGAGACTGTCGACCATCGCGGCGCGTGCCTCGGGCGTGTCGAACATCTTGGCGTCGAACTGTGCGCCGAGCATCGAGCGGGCGCGGTCCACTTGCTGACGGAAGGCGCTGTCGAACTCGGCGCGCGTGATCTTGTGGCCATTCACGCTGGCGACGTAGGAACTCTCGTCGAAATAGTTGCTGAAGCCCTGAATCCCGACCATGCCCAGACCGGGCACGACGATCAGGATTAGCAGAGCCATCATCAGGCGCTGGTGATTACGGAAGAAGTCGAGCATGCGTAACGCTGCGTGGTTATAACAAAACGCTCGATATTACAACAGTGGGCGGGGAAAAGGCGAAAGGCGGGTGGGATTTGCGTTGCCCAAGGCGAAATTGTCGTGCTGATCCTTGTAATTAAAGGTGTCGCGCCCCAGGATGCCGCCCTGGGCGGCGCATCCAAGTGCTCGGAACCGTGCTTCTTTGACGCAATCATTAGTATTCTTAACGACAGCGCGAGCGCACGTAAAACAAAAAAGTCCCGCAAGCAATGCAGCTTGCAGGACTTTTTTGTTTGATTCTGGCGGAGCGGACGGGACTCGAACCCGCGACCCCCGGCGTGACAGGCCGGTATTCTAACCAACTGAACTACCGCTCCTGGGTAGCGCGCAATGAACTGAGACCTGGTGGGTGCTGAGAGGCTCGAACTCCCGACCTACGCCTTGTAAGGGCGCCGCTCTACCAACTGAGCTAAGCACCCGGTCCGCAAATTCACTCGGTTTGCGCCTCGTTAAACTTAACGCTTCGTTTTGAGAAGCGCCGCATCCAGCGAGTCCGCTAGTTTAGCGCATCCTTCAGCGCTTTGCCAGGGCGAAATTTCGGAACCTTCGCGGCCTTGATCTTGATCGCGTCGCCCGTGCGCGGATTGCGGCCCGTGCGCGCAGTGCGCTTACCGACGGCGAACGTGCCGAAGCCGACGAGCGTCACGGTGCCGCCCTTCTTCAGCGTTGCGCTTACGCCGCCGATCACCGCTTCGAGCGCTCGGCCGGCGGCGGCCTTGGAGATATCGGCTTGCTGCGCGATATGGTCGATCAGTTCCGTCTTGTTCATTGTGATCCCCGAATCAGTATTGGCACGTTTTAATCGATCTGGTCCAGCATCGATGCGAATGGCATCTCGATATGATTGGATGCGGCGCTCATTTAACTTAGCCGAAAGCAGCGTGTCAACGAGGGTTGAGCCTTATTCGGTGCGGGTTCGAGGCGTTTTAGAAGAGCTCCTCGGTAAAGCCGCGCGCCCAAAGAAAAACCCGCGGGCATACACCCGCGGGTTTTAGCTTCGATCACACGACACGGCGATGAACCGTGTTGCAGGAAGCGCTCAGTGCTTCACGACCTCGCCCGGTGCAGGCGCGTCCTTCTGCTGTTCGGCCGCGACCGGCGTCGCCTTCGCTTCGTCTTCAGGCAACGACTCCGGCGTACGTTCGAGCGCCAGTTCCAGCACGCGATCGATCCAGCGAACCGGCACGATCTCGATGGCGTTCTTCACGTTGTCGGGAATCTCGGCCAGATCCTTCGTGTTCTCCTCGGGGATCAGCACGAGCTTGATGCCGCCGCGATGCGCCGCCAGCAGCTTTTCCTTCAACCCGCCGATCGGCAGCACTTCGCCGCGCAACGTGATTTCGCCCGTCATCGCAACATCGGCGCGAACCGGAATGCCCGTCAACACCGACACCAGGGCCGTGGTCATCGCGATACCGGCGGACGGACCGTCCTTCGGCGTCGCGCCTTCCGGCACGTGGATGTGAATGTCCTTCTTCTCGAACGACTCATCCGTGATGCCGAGACGACGCGAACGCGAGCGAACCACCGAACGCGCCGCTTCGACGGATTCCTTCATAACGTCGCCGAGCGAACCCGTGCGGATCACGCCGCCCTTGCCGGGCATCACCGCTGCTTCGATCGTCAGCAGATCGCCGCCGACTTCCGTCCATGCAAGGCCCGTTACCTGACCGATCTGGTTGTCCTTCGCGGCCAGACCGAAGTCGTACTTGCGCACGCCGAGGAAGGTGTCGAGGTTGGAGCCATCGACCTTCACGGCGCCTTCGGCCTTCTTCAGCAGCAACATCTTCACGACCTTGCGGCAAATCTTCGACACTTCACGCTCGAGCGAACGTACGCCCGCTTCACGCGTGTAGTAACGAATGATGTCGCGGATGGCTTGTTCCGTGACGTCGATTTCACCGTCCTTCAGCCCGTTGTTGCGCTTCTGCTTCGGCAGCAGGTAACGCGTCGCGATGCTGACCTTCTCGTCTTCCGTGTAACCCGACAGGCGGATGACTTCCATCCGGTCGAGCAGCGGCGGCGGAATGTTCAGCGAGTTCGACGTCGCCACGAACATTACGTCCGACAGGTCGAAGTCCACTTCGATGTAGTGGTCCGCGAACGTGTGGTTCTGTTCCGGGTCGAGCACTTCGAGCAACGCAGAGGCAGGATCGCCGCGGAAATCCATGCCCATCTTGTCGACTTCGTCGAGCAGGAAGAGCGGATTGCGTACGCCTACCTTCGCGAGGCTTTGCAGGATCTTGCCGGGCATCGAGCCGATATACGTACGACGGTGACCGCGAATCTCGGACTCGTCATGCACGCCGCCCAACGCCATGCGCACGAACTTGCGGTTCGTCGCACGCGCGATCGACTGGCCGAGCGAGGTCTTGCCGACGCCGGGAGGCCCGACGAGGCACAGGATCGGCGCCTTCACCTTCTCGACGCGTTGTTGAACCGCGAGGTACTCGAGAATGCGTTCCTTCACTTTCTCGAGGCCGAAGTGGTCTTCATCCAGCACGCGCTCGGCGTTCGAAAGGTCGTTGTTGACCTTGCTCTTCTTGCGCCACGGCAGGCCGATCAGCGTGTCGATGTAATTGCGCACGACGGTCGCTTCCGCGGACATCGGCGACATGAGCTTCAGCTTCTTCAGCTCGGCATCGGCCTTCTTCTTGGCTTCCTTCGGCATGCGCGCGGCGGTGATGCGTTTCTCGAGTTCTTCGAGGTCCGCGCCCTCTTCGCCTTCGCCCAGTTCCTTCTGGATGGCCTTGACCTGTTCGTTCAGGTAGTACTCGCGCTGGCTCTTTTCCATCTGGCGCTTCACACGCCCACGAATGCGCTTCTCGACCTGAAGGATGTCGATTTCGGCTTCGAGCTGGGCGAGCAAATGCTCCAGGCGCTCGATCACAGGGAACATCTCGAGGATGTGCTGCTTCTGATCGAGCTTGAGCGGCAGATGCGCGGCGATGGTGTCGGCAAGACGACCCGCTTCGTCGATACCCGACAGCGACGTCAGGATCTCCGGCGGAATCTTCTTGTTGAGCTTCACGTACTGATCGAACTGGGAAACAATCGCGCGGCGCAGCGCTTCGGTTTCAGCGCTGTCAGCGTGATCCGGCTCGAGCGGCATCACATCGCATGAAAACTGCGTTTCCTGCTCTTCGATCGAGAGCGTCTTCGCGCGCTGCAGCCCTTCGACGAGCACTTTTACGGTGCCGTCAGGCAGCTTCAGCATTTGCAGGATGTTGGCGACACACCCTACTTCGTACATGTCCTTTTCGGTCGGCTCATCTTTCGCCGCCGTTTTCTGGGCGACGAGCATGATGTGCTTGCCGCCTTCCATCGCGGCTTCGAGGGCCTTGATCGACTTGGGCCGCCCGACGAAGAGCGGAATCACCATATGCGGGAAAACGACTACGTCGCGCAGCGGGAGCAACGGCAGCGTAATGCGTTCCTGCGGGAGGAGTTGGGTTCCTGACATTTCATTTCCCCATTAATGGAATCAATTCAATCGTAAGTAAGGCCGTTCAGAGCTATTGCAAGCCTTTATCGGAAGGGAAAAGTCGTTAGTCAAAGATCGCGTCAGTAACGTCCACAAGATAAACCGAAAAAAATAAAAGGCCGTTCACGTCGCCATGAACGGCCTTTCGCCGACACACAGCCTGCTTCAGTTCGATCCTGCTACTTTCGGTGCGTCTTCGTAGATGAGGAGCGGCTTGCCGTCGCCGTCGATCGTGTTGTCGTCGACGATCACCTTCGAAACGCCCTTCATGGTCGGCAGTTCGTACATCACGTCGAGCAACGCCTGTTCCAGAATCGAACGCAGGCCGCGCGCGCCGGTCTTGCGGCGAATCGCCTTCTGCGCGATGGCCTGCAGCGCAGCCGGACGGATTTCCAGTTCCACGCGTTCCATCGCGAAGAGCTTGTGATACTGCTTCACGAGCGCGTTCTTGGGCTCGATCAGGATCTTCACGAGCGCGGCTTCGTCGAGCTTGCCGAGCGTCGCCACGACGGGCAGACGGCCGATCAGCTCCGGAATCAGACCGAACTTGATCAAATCCTCAGGCTCGACTTCACGCAGCACTTCGCCCGCATCGCGATCCTGCTTGCTCTTCACGCTTGCGCCGAAACCGATCCCAGTCTTCTCGGTGCGATCCGTGATGACCTTTTCGAGTCCGTCGAACGCGCCGCCGCAGATGAACAGGATGTTGGTTGTATCGACCTGGATGAAATCCTGATTCGGGTGCTTGCGTCCGCCTTGCGGCGGCACCGATGCCATCGTGCCTTCGACGAGCTTGAGCAAAGCCTGCTGCACGCCCTCGCCCGACACGTCGCGCGTGATGGACGGGTTGTCAGACTTGCGGCTGATCTTGTCGATCTCGTCGATGTAAACGATTCCGCGCTGCGCCTTGTCGACTTCGTAGTTGCAGTTTTGCAGCAGCTTCTGAATGATATTCTCGACGTCCTCGCCGACATAGCCGGCTTCGGTCAGCGTCGTTGCATCCGCGATCACGAACGGCACGTTCAGCATGCGCGCGAGCGTCTGCGCGAGCAGCGTCTTGCCCGAGCCGGTCGGCCCGATCAAGAGAATATTGCTCTTCGACAGCTCGATCTCGTCTTTCTTGTCGAGATGCTTGAGCCGCTTGTAATGGTTGTACACGGCCACCGCGAGAATTTTCTTCGCGCGTTCCTGGCCAATGACGTACTGATTGAGGATATCGCTGATTTCCTGCGGGCTCGGCAGGTCGGACCTGGTCAGCCCGGCCTCCTCTGCCGCACCCGCTGCCTCGTCGCGAATGATCTCGTTGCACAGATCGATACATTCATCACAGATGAACACCGACGGCCCAGCAATGAGCTTCTTCACCTCATGCTGGCTTTTTCCGCAGAACGAGCAATACAGCAGCTTTTCGCTGCTGGAACCTTTTTTGTCCGCCATAAATGTGTAAGCCTCCGGACACTCTTGTTACATGATACGCCCTTCGATTCGACGACGCAGATTCGCACCTGGAGGTCGAACGAAGCGCGTTTTGGCGTTGCGCCGCATGCGCGACTTCGCATTGCTGGCCGGTATCCGTCTCCGAGCACCGGCGCGGCGCCGCTCCGGACGCCTTCAGGGACGCTTGTGAAGCACCTGGTCGACGAGGCCGTAAGCTTGCGCGTCGTCGCCCGACATGAAGTTGTCGCGATCCGTGTCGCGCGCAATGCGCTCGACCGGCTGCCCCGTGTGATGCGACAGCAACTGATTCAACCGCTCCTTCAGGTACAGGATCTCCCGCGCCTGAATTTCGATGTCCGATGCCTGACCGCGCGCGCCACCGAGCGGCTGGTGAATCATCACGCGCGCGTTCGGCAGCGCGACGCGCTTGCCCTTCGCGCCCGCTGCCAGCAAGAACGCGCCCATGCTCGCGGCGAGACCCATGCACAGCGTGGAAACATCGGGCTTCACGAACTGCATGGTGTCGTAGATCGCCATGCCGGCCGAAACCGAACCGCCAGGGCTGTTGATGTACAGGCTGATGTCCTTGTCCGGGTTCTCGCTTTCGAGAAACAGCAGCTGCGCGACGACGAGGTTCGCCGACTGGTCATTCACCTCGCCGACGAGAAACACCACGCGCTCCTTGAGGAGACGCGAATAAATGTCATAGGCTCGCTCGCCGCGGCCGCTCGTTTCCACGACCATCGGAACGAGGCCGAGCGCCTGGGCTTCGAAGTCCCGCGGTGCGTGGGACGCCAACGTATCGAGCAATTCAGCGCGAAAGGTCATGCAATTTCCTTGTTCGGAATAGGGATACTGAACGACAAAGGAACATCCACTAGAACGGCATGCAAACGCCCAACTTTAATGCAAAAAAGGCGTGCGGGCCGTCAGTCCGACGACTCCGCACGCCCCTTGCTCAACGCGTCAGGCTTGCGCCGTTGCGCTGGCCAGTTCCTCGAAGCTGACTTCCTTGTCGGTCACCTTGGCCTTGCCCAGGACGAAATCGACGACGTTGCTTTCCACGACGTACGCTTCCATCTCGGCGAGGCGCTGCTGGTTCGAATAATACCAGCGGACGACTTCCTTCGGGTCTTCGTAGCTCTTGGCGAATTCGTCCACTTCAGCGCGGATCTGTTCGGGCTTCGCCTGCAGTTCGTTGGCCTTCACCAGCTCGGCCAGCACGAGGCCCAGCTTCACGCGGCGCTCGGCCTGCTCGGCGAACATTTCAGCCGGGATCGGCGCGTCGGCGGCGTTCGGCACGCCGCGTTGCTGCAGGTCCTGGCGCGCCATTTCGACGAGACGCTGCTGATCCTGCTCGATCAGCGCCTTCGGCACGTCCAGTTCGGAGATCTTCAGGAGCGCGTCCATGACCTGGTTTTTCACGATCTGCTGCGTGCGGCGCTTCGCTTCACGCTCCAGGTTGTCCTTGATCTCGGTGCGCATCTTCGTGAGATCGCCGTCTTCGATGCCGAGCGATTTTGCGAAATCCGCGTTGATTTCCGGCAGATGCGGCCACTCGATTTTCTTGACCGTGATCGTGAACTGCGCCGTCTTGCCCGCGACGTCCTTGCCGTGGTAGTCCTCAGGGAACTTGAGATCGAACTCGCGCGTTTCACCGACCTTCAGGCCCGTCGCGGCTTGCTCGAATTCGGGGAGCATGCGGCCTTCGCCCAGCACGAATGCGAAGTCCTGTGCGCTGCCGCCTTCGAACGCGACGCCGTCGATCTTGCCGACGAAGTCGAGCGTCACGCGGTCGCCGTCGGCCGCTGCGGTGCTCGGGCCGCCGTCGCCGTGCTCGCCCGCTTCGCCGCGCGCGTGGAAGTGCACGCGCTGCTTGCGCAGGATGTCCAGCGTGCGATCGACTTCAGCTTCGGAGATGGTGGTGACCGTGCGTTCGATTTCAGCGTTCGCCACATCGCCCAGTTTCACTTCGGGGTAGACCTCGAAGGTCGCGTCAAACGCGTAGGCGTCAGCTGCGACTTCCGACTTCGGCGCGAAGCTCGGCTGGCCCGCAACACGCAGGTTTTCCGCGCGCGTGACGTCGAAGAATTCCTTGCCGACCTTGTCGCTCAGCACTTCTGCCTCGACCTGGCCGCCGTACTGCTGCGTCACCATCTTGAGCGGCACCTTGCCCGGGCGGAAGCCCGGCATGCGCACGTTCTTGGCCAACTGGCGGATGCGCGAATCCACTTCCTTCTGCACCGTGTCTTTCGGCAGGGAAATCGTCACGCGGCGTTCGAGCTTGCCGAGGTTCTCAACTACGTTAGCCATGGCTGAAATCGTCCTAGATTAGATCGTAAAATTCGGTGTTCGGTTCTTCCGCGGTTCTAAAGGCGCGGGTCCGGATGCGGGCTCTGCGTGAGCCGGCCGTAATCGACGCCTGGCGCCGAAAGACGCGCGCTAAAACGCGTCTCGCGGGAGTGCCGGAACGTCGCCCGACACAGTGTCAGTCAACAGAGCCGGGTATTTTAGCAAACTATTCCGGGCGGCCCCGCCGACTAATTTGGCAACACGCCGTTTCGGCGCGATTTGCCTCGAAAAGTGCCCGTTTCGCGGCCAGATTTTGGCGTAAGTCCGCGTTTTTCGGACGCGCTCGTACGCGCACAATTCCGGCTATCCGCGCGCGGCTATTTTGCGGCGCACGGCGCGCTGATAAGCTTGCCGACGCATGATTCACGCGACGAACGCCCTCGCCGTGCAATCCATTGCTGCAAGGCATGGAGCGCATGCAACAAGCGAATAAATTGAGGCACGCCGCGGTTTTTCAACGGTCCTTTCACACCAGAACATTTGAGACACCATGCCTAACGCCATGTCTGCCGCTCCCGTAGTTGTCATCGCTCCCGATTCCTTCAAGGGCTCGCTTTCCGCGGAAGGTGTCGCGAACGCCATCGCGGAAGGCATCAGGCGCGCACGGCCCGATGCCGACGTCCGCATCCGCCCGATGGCCGATGGCGGCGAAGGCACGCTCGACGCGATGCTCTCGGCGGGCGGCGGGCGCCGCATGCTCAACGTGCGCGGCGCGGCCGCCGCGCGCCGCGATGCCGCGACCGGCCTGCTCGACGATGGCGGCGCGATCATCGAGACGGCGGAAGTCGTCGGCATCACCGATCCGGATGGCATGGCCGTGCCGGTCACCGAGCGCAGCACGCTCGGCATGGGCGAGGCGATTCGTGCGCTGCTCGATTCCGGCGCGCGCAAGTTCTACATCGCGCTCGGCGGCAGCAGCACGAACGACGGCGGCGCGGGCCTGCTCGTGGGCCTCGGGCTCAAACTCTTCGATGCGGCCGGCCAGGCACTCGATCCGGTGCCGTCGGCGCTCGCGCAGATCGCGCGCATCGATGCGTCGGGACTCGATCCGCGTGTGAAGGATGCGGAGTTCGTCGGCATGTCGGATGTCGATAATCCGCTCACCGGCGACCACGGCGCGACCGCGATTTTCGGTCCGCAGAAAGGCGTGACGCCCGAACAAGTGGCGACGATCGACACCGCCCTCGCCCATTTCGCCGATCTCCTCGAACCCGCGATGGGCGTCGTGAAGCGCAACGAACCCGGCGCGGGCGCGGCGGGCGGACTCGGCTTCGCGCTGCACATGCTCGGCGCGCGCTTCGAGACGGGCGCGGAAGTAGTCGCGCGCGAAATCGGCCTCGATGCCGCGCTCGAAGGCGCGAACTGGCTGATCACGGGCGAGGGCCGCTCGGACGTCCAGACGCTGCACGGCAAGGCGCCCTTCATCGCCTGCAAGCACGCACGCGATCAGGGCGTGCCGGCGTCGCTGCTCTCGGGCGCGGTCGATTCGGCCGCGCTGCCGCGGCTCTCCGAATTCTTCAGCGGCTGCTTCTCGCCCGCGCCGGGCCCGATCACGCTCGATACGGCGATCCGCGACGCCGCACGGCTGCTCGCAAACGAAGCCGAGCAACTCACGCGGCTCAAATTCGGCTCGATCTGAGCGTCGGAAACCGCTAGAAGGCCGCGCGGCTCCTGCCGAAAGCGAGGCGGTCGATGCACCAGACGGCGAGCATCGTCGCGCCCATCAGCGGGAAAATCACGCCCAGCAAGGTCAGGCCGCCGCGCCACGTGCGCATCGGCGGCCGCTTGACCGGCCGTGCCGGTGCGCCGAGCTCACGCGCGGGCCGACGCTTCCACCACATGACGAAGCCCGTCACGGCGAGCGCCGCCAGCCCGAGCGAGATCGTGGAGCAGACGACCTGGTTCGCGAGCCCGAAGTAACGTCCCATATGCAGCGACGTCCCGTACGAGATCCATTGCGCGACTCGTCCGTAGCTCGCGTAATCGATGTCGGACAGCACGCGGCCGCTGTATTGATCGATGTGAAGCGTGCGTTCGGCGCGCGGATCGGCGGGGAAATACGATACCGTGTAGACGCCCGTCGGCTTGTCGGGCAGCGCGATGCCGTAGTCGTCGGCAATACCGTTTTTCGCGGCGAGCGCGATCACGTCGTCGATCGACACCCGCGCGGCCGGCGACCGCGGGTCGCCGCTATCCGGCACGGTCGTCGCACCGACGGCCCACGGCGTCTGACGCAGCGGCAAATCGTCCATCTTCATGTGCATGCCGTGCAGCGCGTCTTCGTCCGTGTTCTTCGATGCGGCGCCCGGCGCGGCCGAATGCACATGCGCTTCGCCCCACGCGCCCTTCGGATAGCCGAGCGACGCGGAGGTCGCGAGCGCCTTGAACTCCTTGCCCCACGATCCCGACCACGGCAGTCCGGAAAGCACGAAGAACAGCGCGCCGATGGCGAGCCAGATGCCGCCCACCGCGTGTAGATCGCGCCACCACGCGCGTCCTTGCAGCGACAGACGCGGCAGCCACACGCCGCCCTGCCGCGCATTCGATCGGCTGGGCCACCACAGCGCGATGCCCGTGCCGATCATCACGAGCGTCCAGCAGCCCGCCAGCTCCATGACGAGCTCGCCGGTCTTTCCGAGCATCAGTCCGCGATGCAGAGTGCGCACCTGCTTCATCAATCGATGCTCGACGGAGAGTGTGCCGAGGACCGTGCCGTCATAGGGGTTCACATACACGCTTTCGCTCTCGCCCGATGGAAGGCGAAAGACGAACTCGGCGCTGCGCGTGCGATCGGCGTCGATCTGCGCAAGCGTCGGCACGGCGCCGCGCGGCTCGCGCGCGGCGGCCTTCGCGAGCAGGACGTCGCGGGAAAGCTGGGGGCCGTGCGTATCCGCGACGATCATCCGGTCGCGATACAGAAGCGGCTCGATCTGCGGCTGAAAGCAGTAGATCGTTCCGGTGATCGCGAGCACGATGAGCAGCGGCATCACGAAGAGTCCTGCGTAGAAATGCCAGCGCCAGAGCGTGCGACGATGCGCGATGACCTCCGCGTTCGACGCTGCTGCCGGAGCGTTCAGGTTGGATGCAAGCATGGCGATTTTGGTTGAATGTGTGCGGTTCAATTGATGAGCATCGGATGCCAATGCGAACTTCGAATGTGATCGAGCGCCTTGGTGGAGCGCATGCGCGTTGCGCGGGCGGCATGCGCCTGCAGCGGTATCGGCAGGCATGCGCACGAATGCGCGTCGGCTGCGCTCGTGCGCGCGGCGAACGCCAGACAATCGACGAAGGACAGCTTCAGGAGATTGCGGGAGGCGCGCGCGGGCTCGCGGCGTTGAAGGATTTCGAAGCGACGGGATCGGCGCTCGCAAACGCCGGAGCGCGCATGACGCGTTCGATCAATGCGACGCCATGCGCGACGCCCGTGCCGATGGGCAGGTTGTGCGCAAGCAGTCCGCAGTATGAGCAGGCGTCGAAGTGATTCGCCGCGTCGTGATGGCCCGTCTGCGCCGTATGGTCTTGCCCGGCCGCGTGATGCCCTTCGTGCGCATCCGTTGCGGATGAATCGACTGCGCACAGGGTCGCTTGCGGGTCGCTCGCGGCGTTGCGTGCGTCGAGCGTCTGGCTGATGACCGGCGCGACGATCGCGAGCCACATGGCGGCAATGCCGAGCCATGCGACGAAGCGATTGCGCGCGTTGCGAGTCATGAGAGGAAGGTCGGGTGTGGAGACGGACGAATGAACGAGATTGTATGCAGCCGCTCGAGAAGCGGCAATCTCCCGGCGTGTATGTCCGGGATCGGCGCTTGCGCGCTTACAAGCCGATCCGCAAGCCGATCCGCAGCGCGAAAAGCGTTGACGCAATTTCGCAGACATCGCCAGATGAATCGGTTAGAATCTCGGGCTTGGCACAGTGGACCGGTGCCTGACACGGCGGCATCGCCGGGCGCGGGTCATCACCGAACAAGCCCAGAGCGCCTGCCGTGCTGCGAGGATGGCGAAATTGGTAGACGCACCAGGTTTAGGTCCTGACGCCCGCAAGGGTGTGGGGGTTCGAGTCCCCCTCCTCGCACCACAACGAAACCCCTTTCATCGGCAAAGGGGTTTTTCGTTTTGGAGCCGGGCTTTCGTCAATCAGATGCCGCTGTCGCCCAGCTCGATCGCCATCACCTCGCCTTTCGCCTGCGAGCGGCCCGCGAAGTCGATGCCCGCCCTGTGCATCACCCGCCTTATCTCATCCGGTATCTGCTCGCTCGCGCGGACAGCGGCGATCGGCCGATCGACGTGCGACAAGAACCGCCGCACGCACGTCGGCTGCCAGATCACGAAGACGTTGAGCGGACACGTGAGCTTGCGTCGGCACGGCGGTTGGCGGTGATATGCAGGGCTGTCGTCGGCGAGACGTGCATCTGGCTTGCACACACGCGAAAGTCGAAGCCGGAATCCCTCGCCACGCTTCTCATGCGGCCATGGATGCCTCTTGGCTGCGCGCGCAGATGGAGTCGATTGCCGCAGTCTTGCGCACGCGAAGCGCAGCGTCATTGGCTCGGCGCACAATCTTGCGGCGAACACCGGGCGGCAGCGAACCCGCGCCTTGCCGGATAAAATGAGCGTTCGTACGTCGGTCCGCCGCGTGACGAACCGCAAGACGACACCCCACGACGCCTTCCTTTCGAACTCCCACAAGCCCCGTTCGTGAATTTCGACGACTATTGCCAGCAAAAGGCCGCCCCTGAAGGGTCGGGCACGTACTACGCGCTGCGCCGCGCGCCGGCCGCGAGTCAGCCGCTTCTGACCGCGCTCTACGCGCTCTATCGCGAACTCGAAGAGACCGTGAAGGAAACCAGCGATCCGACCATCGGCCGTACGAAGCACGCCTGGTGGCAGAGCGAGCTCGGCCGGCTCAATGGCGGCGAGCCGACGCACCCGGTCACCAAAGCGTTGCAGGCGCATGCGGGCGATGCCGCGCATCCGGTTCTGGACGATGCCGGGCGCGCGTCGCTCGCCGCGGTCGTCGACGGTTTCGGCATGGACCTGGATCAGGCGCGCTATCTAGACTGGCCCGGTTTCAAGCGTTATCTCGATCAGACGGGCGGCGCGTTCGCGACGGCGCTTGCACGTGCGAGCGCGCGCGATCCGGACCAGGCCGACGCGTGGTCCGCCCCGCTCGGTTCGGCGCTGCTGCTCGCCGAGCGCGTTCAGGAGGTCGGCGGCGATGCGCGCAACGGCCGCATCTATATCCCGATCGACGAGTTGCAGCGCTTCAGCGTGACGGCCGCCGACGTCATCAATCGCAAGTACGGCGATGCCTTCACGGATCTCATGCGCTTTCAGACCGGCCGCGCCCGGCAAGCGCTCAACGATGCATTGGACGCCATTCCCGCTTCGGAACGCGCGACGCAGCGCGTGTTGCGCGCGCAGGCCGCGTTGTCGCTCGCGCTTTTCGACGAGATCGAACGCGAAAACTTTCAGGTGCTGCATCAACGCATCGCGCTCACGCCGATCCGCAAGTTGTGGATCACATGGCGCACGCGTTAGACGCGAAGAATCGGTAGCGGCTCGAAGCGGGCTCCAAGGATCGATGCGGAACCGCTTTGCCAACATGCGTCGAGGACCGTCGCATACAGTCTTCTGAAGTCGATGCCGACGGGCAAGCCGCCGTCCGCGTCGAGTCGATCGAGTCGTGGCGGCATGCCGAACAGGCCGCCGCGCACGCCTCCACCCATTAGGAAATGCGCCGCGGCCGCGCCGTGGTCCGTGCCGCCCGCGGCATTCTCACGCGCGGCGCGTCCGAATTCCGAACGCGTCATCACGAGCGTGCGGGCCCACGCGCCGGACGCGATCAACGACGCGCGCAGCGATGCGAGTCCTTCAGCCAGCCGGGCAAGACACGCCGCATGCCGACGCGCCTGATTCTCGTGCGTATCGAAGCCGTGCAGCGCGAGGCGGACGACGTTGACTTCGTGAGACGAGGCGCGCGCGACGGCGTCGCATGCGGCGTTGAACGTCGCTACCTCGGTGATGACGCTCACGCGATCGAGCCAGCCATCGGCACGATATTCATCCGCGTGCGACGCGGTATCCCAGATCTGGCGCGAGCGGTAATGCGACCGGTTGGGCGCGTCATAGCCAACCCCCTGCACGATCGCCAGATCGTTCGCGCGCCACGCGCTCATCAACGGCGACAGCGACGGATGTAAGGCCGTGCGGATATCGAGCGGCAATGCCTGATCTCTGGATATCGCGAGATTGGGCCTCACTGCGCGATACAGAGGATCGGCAAAAGGAATGACGGTGTTCAGCCCGTCGTTGCCGCCGTCGAGATCGACGAGCACGAGCGAGCGAATGAAAGAGGAAGAACCGGAATGTGCGATAGCGAACGCTTCCCCTGCGCTGCCCGCACAACCCGCGAAGGCGCCGGCAATCGAGAGGAATTGACGTCGGTTCATCGCGGGTCGCGCCGCTTACCGCTTGTAGAGATCGCGCACCGCTTCTTCGATGTGCTGCCTTAGGAGACGCCGCTCGTCAGCGGTCATTACCGTGTGACGCGGCGGGCGCGCGGGCGGTGTCTGATCGACCTGCTGGATAGGCTGCATGGCCGGCGCTTTCGGATCGCGATCGTGGCTCGAAGGAGCCGAGCTTTTACTCACGCGTTGCTGGGCGCGAATCATGCGGCCATCGAAACGATTCGTTGAACCGGTGATGCCGCGATCGAAGCCCGTCGACTGTGCATAGACGTGAGGTGTGCTCAGTACTGCGTAGAGCGCACTGGCAAGAAGTGTCTTTCTGAAGATGCGCTCGGTGCGCACGGGTCCGCGCTGCCGCGCTCCCTTCATGTTGTTCCCTTCGTTGCTCGACAACCGGACAGCCTCATTCTTTTCGCGCGCGTCGCGCCATGGCTTGGTCGGGCCGCATGACGCGCTGGTCTGATGGAGTATCTACCGAATGGCGGGCTTAGGTAAAGCAGTGTACGCACCAAACCCTTGGGCCGTGCCACAGGCTCCGTAAATTTTGTAACCAACTGTTACACTCGCTTTTGTTACAAACTCGGCGTTTGATCAAACGCGCTAAGATGCCGCCATGGAAACCAAGAACCCTTCAAAAATTCTCGTCGTCGACGACGATCCGCGCCTGCGCGATCTGCTGCGGCGCTACCTCGGTGAACAGGGCTTCAACGTGTACGTCGCAGAAAACGCACCGTCGATGAACAAGCTCTGGGTGCGCGAGCGTTTCGATCTGCTCGTGCTCGATCTGATGCTGCCCGGCGAAGACGGCCTTTCCATCTGCCGGCGTCTGCGCGGCAGCAACGATCGCACGCCGATCATCATGCTCACCGCGAAGGGTGAAGATGTAGATCGCATCGTCGGACTCGAAATGGGTGCGGACGACTATCTGCCGAAGCCATTCAATCCGCGCGAGCTCGTCGCGCGCATTCATGCGGTGCTGCGTCGCCAGACGCCGTCCGAATTGCCGGGCGCGCCGTCCGAAACCACTGAAGTGTTCGAGTTCGGCGAATTCGCCCTGAATCTCGCGACGCGCACGCTCACGAAAAATGGCCAGGAAATTCCGCTGACCACCGGCGAGTTTTCGGTGCTGAAGGTGTTTGCGCGTCATCCGCGTCAGCCGCTCTCGCGCGAAAAGCTGATGGAGCTTGCGCGCGGACGTGAATATGAAGTGTTCGACCGGAGTCTCGACGTGCAGATCTCGCGTCTGCGCAAACTGATCGAGCCCGACCCCAGCAGCCCGCGTTTCATTCAGACCGTATGGGGCCTGGGCTACGTCTTCATTCCCGACGGCGCAGCCTGATCGACACTGAGCGAGTTTCGCCACGCTTTCTCCCCTCTACCGAGCTGAACCCGACAGACCCATGCGCATCGACAGGCGGCTACTGGCGCTCGCGTTCGGCGGCCTGTTCTGGCGAACCTTCGCGCTGATCGCGCTGCTCATCGCCGTCAGTCTCACGGCGTGGTTTCAGAGCTTTCGCGTGATCGAGCGCGAACCGCGCGCGCAGCGCGTGGCGCTTCAGCTCGTCGCCGTGGTCAAGCTCACGCGCACCGCCCTGCTCTACTCCGACCCCGATCTGCGTCGCGCGCTGCTTCAGGATCTGGAGAGCAACGAGGGCGTGCGTGTGTATCCGCGCGAGACCACCGATAAATACAAGCTGCAACCCGACGAATCGCTCAACCGGCTGATCGAGCGCGACGTGCGCGGCCGGCTCGGCAACGAGACGATCATCGCGCAATCGGTGAACGACATTCCGGGCGTCTGGATCAGCTTCAAGATCGACGACGACGATTACTGGGTCGCGCTCGACCGCGATCAGCTCGACACCGTCACCGGCCTGCAATGGGCCGGCTGGGGCGTGTTCGCGCTGGCGCTGTCGCTGTTCGGCGCGGCGTTCATCACGAGTCTCGTGAACCGGCCATTCGCGCGCCTTGCGCTCGCAGCGCGCAAGGTCGGCTCGGGGCAGTCGCCGGAGCCCTTGCCCGAGCGCGGCATGGGCGTCGCAGCTGAAACGAATCGAAGCTTCAACCAGATGGTGCAGGATCTCGAGCAGCTCGAAGCGGATCGCGCCCTGATGCTCGCGGGCATTTCGCACGACTTGCGCACGCCGCTTGCACGCCTGCGTCTCGAGACGGAAATGAGCCCGTCGGACGAAGCGACCAAGCTCGCGATGATCGACGACATCGAGCAGATGGACATGATCATCGGCCGCTTCCTGGACTACGCGCGGCCGATGCAGCGCATGCCCGAAGCGGTGGATCTTTCGATGATCGCAAGCGAGCTTGCCGCGCGCTTTCAGGCCGACGACGGCGTCGTGATGCGCACCGATCTCGCGCAGGGCGCCGTGATCGAAGGCGATCCGACAGATGCCCGCCGCGTCGTCGGCAATTTGCTCGAGAACGCGCGCAAGTACGGACGTAGCGAGCAGGACGACATAGCACGCATCACGCTGCAGACGCGGGTCGCGCATGGCAAGGTGGAACTTTCCGTGATGGACGAAGGCCGCGGCATTCCCGACGATCAGGTCGCGCTCATCACACGCCCGTTCTATCGCGTCGATACTGCGCGCACGCAGGCGAACGGCACGGGTCTCGGCATGGCCATCGTTCAGCGCCTGGTCACGCGTCAACGCGGCACTTTGCGGCTGCGCAACCGCACCCCGCTTCCCGGCTTCGAAGTGACCATCGATTTCCCGCCGATGAAAGGCGGCGCGCGCTTCGACGGTTAGACTTGGCTCCCGTCGCGACGGCTTCGTCAGAATCTATCCGACTCGTTAGTTAAAAACTATTGAGTTGATTTTTTAAATAAAGTTAAGATGAACCGGGTTAACGCTCGAGGTCTGGCATGAAAGTGTCACGCGAGCGTTATGGCGATCCAGTAATTTGGCTGAGCTTGTCCTTTCAACGATTTCACAGGAGTTACTGCATGAAGACCGTTGGCGATAAAGTCGAAGCATTCACCGTCACCGCTGCGAAGCCGGGTTTCAATCATCACGAAGAAAACGGCCAGTCCGCTTTCGAGGAAATCACCGAACAGTCATTCCCTGGCAAGTGGAAGATCATCTACTTCTATCCGAAGGACTTTACGTTCGTGTGCCCAACGGAAATCGTCGAGTTCGCGAAGCTGGCGAAGGACTTCGAGGACCGCGACGCGGTGCTGCTCGGCGGCAGCGTCGATAACGAGTTCGTCAAGCTGGCATGGCGCCGCGAGCACAAGGATTTGAACAGGCTGAACCACTACGCTTTCGGCGACGTGAAAGGCGAACTGATCGACCAGCTCGGCGTGCGCGACAAGGAAGCCGGCGTTGCGCTGCGCGCGACCTTCATCGTCGATCCGGACAACGTCATCCAGCATGTGTCCGTCAACAACCTGAACGTGGGCCGCAGCCCGGAAGAAGTCCTGCGTATTCTCGACGGCTTGCAAACGGACGAACTGTGCCCGTGCAACCGCGCGGTCGGCGGCTCGACGCTGTAAGCGTTCCTCATGCCGCAAAGCCCGCTCTCGGCCGAGTCCTCGGCTGCGGCGGGCTTTTTTAACGCCATCGAACTGGAGAAAACAATGGAATTCCTGTCTGCGATCAAGGAACTCGTGCCCGACTACGCGAAGGATATTCGCCTGAACGTGGACGGTACGATTGCCCGCTCGTCGCTCGAAGGCAATGATGCGGTCGGCGCCGCGCTTGCCGCCGCCTATGCCGCGAAGGCGACGAAGCTCACCAGCATCATCCGCAACGCGGGCGTACTGTCGCCGGAGGAGACCAACGCCGCGCTGACCGCCGCCGCGCTGATGGGCATGAACAACGTCTGGTATCCGTATCTGGAAATGGCCGACAACGCGGATCTCAGGACGCAGCCCGCCGGCCTGCGCATGAATGCCTATGCATCGCACGGCGGCGTCGACAAGCGGCGCTTCGAGATGTACGCGCTGGCGGCATCGATCATCGGCAAGTGCCACTTCTGCGTGAAGTCGCACTACGAGAATCTCGTGGCAGAGGGCATGTCGACGACGCAACTGCGCGATGTCGGCCGCATCGCGGCGGTGATCAACGCCGTGGCGCTGACGATCGAAGCGGAAAAGAGTTGAATCTTCGAAGACGCCACGGCTCGACAGCGTGGCGTCGTTTTATCCGTCGATCGACGTCCGGCGCAGCAGCACCGCCGCTTGCGCCTCGATGCCCTCCTTGCGGCCGAGATAGCCCAGCTTCTCGTTCGTTTTGGCCTTGACGTTCACGCGGTCGATCGAGAGATCGAGGTCCGCGGCGATGTTCGCGCGCATCGCATCGATATGCGGTGATAGCTTCGGCGCCTGCGCGATGACCGTGCTGTCCACGTTCGCGATGGCGAATCCGGCTTCCGACACGCGCTTGAACGCCTCGCGCAGCAGCACGCGGCTGTCCGCGCCGGCGAATTCGGTTGCCGTATCCGGAAAATGCCGGCCGATATCGCCGAGCGAAGCCGCACCGAACAGCGCATCGGTGATCGCGTGCAGAAGCACGTCGGCGTCGGAATGGCCGAGCAGGCCGCGCTCATAGGGAATCGTCACGCCGCCGATGATGAGCGGGCGGCCCTCGACGAGCTGGTGGACGTCGTACCCTTGTCCGATTCTGAAATCCATCGATTCAAACCTTGGTTGAGTGTGAGTCAGGCGTTCGCGGAAAGGAACGCGCCCGCGAGCGCGAAATCTTCCGGATAAGTCACCTTGAAGTTGCGCAGGCTGCCCTGAACCAGCTTCGGCGAATGCCCGAGCCATTCGACGGCACTCGCTTCGTCCGTCAGGTCGTGCCCGTCGTGGCGCGCACGTTCGATCGCTTCGCGCAACATGCCGAGCCGGAACATCTGCGGCGTCTGCGCCTGCCACAGTCCGTCGCGCGATTCCGTGCGCGCGATGCGCGCTTCGCTTTCGCCGGCAGCGGACGGCACATCGGGCATGTTCGGTGCGACGCGCTTCAACGTATCCGCGAGCGGCAGGGCGAGAATACCGCCGACCGTATCATCGCGCAGTTCCGCGACAAGTTTGCGAATCAGCTCCGGCGTGATGCCGGGGCGCGCAGCGTCGTGCACGAGAACCCAGTCGTCCTCGCGCGCGCCGAATTTGGCGAGCGCGATGAGCCCGTTGTACACCGACGCCTGCCGCGAGGCGCCGCCGCAGCGCTCCACCGCGAAACGCAGTCCGGCGAAGCGGCGGGCGTCGAAATGGTTGTCGTCCGGTGCGAGCACGACGAGTGTCTGCGAGAATTCGGAGCACGCGTCGAACGCTGCGAGCGAATACGCGAGCATCGGGCGGCCCGCGACAGTCTGGTATTGCTTCGGCATCGGCGCGCCGGATCGGCTGCCGGTTCCGGCGCAGGGAATCAGTGAGAACAGGCGCGAAGTCACGGGCGAATAATGTGGGCAAGTCAAAGTTGAAGCCCGGATTTTATAATAGGTCCTTCGCGACCACGTCCCGCACACGTCGGTTCGACTCCCGAACCCGCGTTCGCCGGACGGCTCCACGCACACTCTATGCCTTCCAAAGCCGTCAACGCGCAGTCCAGTTCTCCCATCGCGCTCGTAAAGCCGGGCCAGCGCTTCGTCTTCGACGGCGCCTCCGGCTCCGCCGATGCGCTCGCCATCGCTCGCTATCACGCCGCGTATCGCGAGAAGGTGCCGCTTTTGACGGTCGTGACCGCAGGCGCCGTCGATGCGCAGCGTCTCGCCGCTGAAATTCCCTTCTTCGCGCCGGACGCGCGCGTGCGGCTGCTGCCCGACTGGGAAACGCTGCCGTACGACACCTTCTCGCCGCACCAGGATCTCGTGTCCGAGCGTCTCGCGACGCTGCACGATCTGGGCGAAGGCCGCTGCGACATCCTCATCGTGCCCGCGACGACGGCGCTCTATCGCATGCCGCCCGCGTCGTTTCTCGCGGCCTACACGTTTTCGTTCACACAGGGCGAGCGCCTGAACGAGGCGAAGCTCAAGGCGCAATTGACGCTCGCCGGCTACGAGCACGTGAGCCAGGTCGTGCGGCCGGGCGAATACTGCGTGCGCGGCTCGCTCATCGATCTGTATCCGATGGGCTCGGCGCTGCCCTATCGCATCGACTTGTTCGACGATCAGGTCGACTCCATCCGCGCGTTCGATCCCGACACGCAGCGCAGCCTCTACCCCGTGCGCGACGTGCGCCTGCTGCCGGGCCGCGAGTTTCCGTTCGACGAAGCCGCGCGCACCGCGTTTCGCAGCCGCTGGCGCGAAGTCTTCGAGGGCGATCCGAGCCGCTCGCAGATCTACAAGGACATCGGCAACGGCGTGCCGTCGGCGGGCATCGAATACTATCTGCCGCTCTTCTTCGACGAAACCGCGACGCTCTTCCACTATCTGCCGGAAGGGTCGCAGCTCGCGTTCGTCGGCGACATGGACGCGGCGATCAAACGCTTCACGAACGACACGAAGCAGCGCTACGACTTTCTCCGGCACGACCGCGAACGGCCTTTGCTCGAACCGCGCCGGCTCTTTCTGACCGACGACGATTTCTTCACGTTCGCAAAACCGTTCGCGCAGCTGAAATTCCCGAGCACGCCGGAAGGCGGCTGGGCGGTGCCGCTGCCGGGGCTCGCCATCGATCGTCACGCCGACGAACCCCTGCTCGCGCTGCGCCATTATCTGGAGCAAACCGAGAACCGCGTGATGCTCGTCGCGGAATCGGCGGGACGGCGCGAAACGATGCAGCAATTGCTCGCGGATAACGGCCTGCGCGGCGAGTCGCGCGACACGTTCCAGGAATGGCTCACGAGCGACGGCAAGTTCACGCTCGGCATCGCGCCTCTGTCGAACGGTTTCGCGCTGCCGCTCGAGAAGCTCTCGATCATCACCGAGACGGAGCTGTACGGGCCGCTCGCACGCCGCGCGGGACGACGTCGCCAGGAGCAGGCGAGCAACGTCGATTCGATGGTCCGCGATCTGGCCGAGCTGAAGGTCGGCGATCCCGTCGTCCATGCGCAGCACGGCATCGGCCGCTACATGGGCCTCGTGTCGATGGATCTGGGCGAAGGCGAAACCGAATTCCTGCATCTCGAGTATCAGAACGACTCGAAGCTGTACGTGCCGGTTGCGCAGTTGCACGTGATCTCGCGCTATAGCGGCGCGGACCCGGAAAGCGCGCCGCTGCACACGCTCGGCTCGGGCCAGTGGGAAAAGGCCAAGCGAAAGGCTGCACAGCAGATCCGCGATACTGCCGCGGAACTCCTCAACCTCTACGCGCGCCGCGCCGCGCGCGAGGGCTACGCGTTCAAGCTCGAACCGCGCGATTACACCAAGTTCGCGGAAAGCTTCGGCTTCGAGGAAACGCCGGATCAGGCGGCGGCGATCGCGGCGGTGATCGGCGACATGACGAGCGGCAAACCGATGGACCGCCTCGTATGCGGCGACGTCGGCTTCGGCAAGACGGAAGTCGCGCTGCGCGCCGCGTTCATCGCCGTCATGGCGGGCAAGCAGGTCGCGATTCTTTCGCCCACTACCCTGCTCGCCGAACAGCACACACAGACCTTCACCGACCGCTTCGCCGACTGGCCCGTGCGCATCGCGGAGCTGTCGCGCTTCAAGAGCGGCAAGGAAGTGTCGACGGCTGTGCAGCAGATCAATGAAGGCTCGGTCGATATCGTCATCGGCACGCACAAGCTCTTGTCGGGCGATGTGAAGTTCAAGCGCCTCGGGCTTGTGATCATCGACGAGGAACACCGGTTCGGCGTGCGGCAGAAGGAAGCGTTGAAGGCGCTGCGCGCCGAAGTCGACGTGCTCACACTCACCGCGACGCCGATTCCCCGCACGCTCGGCATGGCGCTCGAAGGCCTGCGCGATTTCTCCGTGATCGCGACCGCGCCGCAGAAGCGCCTTGCGATCAAGACCTTCGTGCGGCGCGAGGAAGACGGCGTGATTCGCGAAGCGATGTTGCGCGAGCTCAAGCGCGGCGGCCAGGTGTACTTCCTGCACAACGAAGTCGAAACGATCGAGAATCGCCGCACGATGCTCGAAGCGCTGGTGCCCGAAGCGCGCATCGCGGTGGCGCACGGCCAGATGCACGAACGCGAGCTCGAACGCGTCATGCGCGATTTCGTCGGCCAGCGCGCGAACGTGCTGTTGTGCACGACGATTATCGAAACGGGCATCGACGTGCCTAGCGCGAACACGATCCTCATGCATCGCGCGGACAAGTTCGGGCTCGCGCAGTTGCATCAGTTGCGCGGCCGCGTCGGGCGCTCGCATCACCAGGCGTATGCGTATCTGCTCGTCCACGATACGCAGTCGCTGACGAAGCAGGCGCAACGCCGGCTCGAAGCGATCCAGCAGATGGAGGAACTGGGCTCAGGCTTCTATCTCGCGATGCACGACCTCGAAATCCGGGGCACCGGCGAGGTGCTCGGCGACAAGCAATCCGGCGAGATTCACGAGATCGGATTCCAGCTTTACACCGACATGCTGAACGACGCCGTGCGCGCGCTGAAGGAAGGCCGCGAGCCGGATCTGAACGCGCCGCTTGCCGCGACGACCGAAATCAATCTGCACGCGCCCGCTATCCTGCCCGCCGACTACTGCGGCGACGTGCAGGAGCGTCTGTCGCTGTACAAGCGGCTCGCGAACTGCGAATCGAGCGATGCCATCGACGGCATTCTCGAAGAGCTCGTCGACCGTTTCGGCAAGCTGCCGCCGCAAGCGCATGCGCTCGTCGAGACGCATCGGCTGCGACTGGCCGCAAAGCCGCTCGGCATCACGAAGATCGATGCGGCCGAGCAGTCCATCTCGCTGCAGTTCGTCCCCAACCCGCCCGTCGATGGCATGAAGATCATCGAGATGGTTCAGAAGCACAAGCACATCAAGCTCGCGGGGCAGGACAAGCTGCGCATCGAGTCGCGCAGCCCCGATCTCGCGGTGCGGATTTCGACGGTGAAAGAGACGTTGCGGGCGTTGGGCGGCCCGGTGAGGCAGCCGGTTGCCGCGCGGTGATGAGTGCTCGAAACCAAGACCCAAAAGCCTTAGGTGCAGGCCAACACCTAAATTTGGGCTATGATCAAACTCTCCTCGCTGGAGTCAAAAAATGTCACAAACCGCCGATGCGGCGCATCCCAAAGTTCAGTCCGAAAACGAAACGCCGATTTCCCTGGCGTGGATCGAACGCCTAGTCTCGATCGATACCGTCAGCCGCAATCCGAATCTCGGCCTGATCGAAACCGTGCGCGACGCGTTGCGCCACGCGGGCATCGAAGCGACCGTCACCAACGATCCGCGCGGTCAGTGGGCGAACCTGTTCGCCACGGTCCCGGCGCACGATGGCGAGACCAACGGCGGGATCGTGCTGTCGGGTCACACCGATGTCGTGCCGGTCGATGGCCAGGACTGGCAGAGCGACCCGTTCAAGCCCGAAGTCCGCGATGGCCTGCTCTACGGCCGTGGCTCGTGCGACATGAAGGGCTTCATCGGCGCGGCGCTCGCTATGCTGCCGAAGATGCAGGCGACGAAGCTCGCGAAACCCATCCACTTCGCGCTGTCGTACGACGAAGAAGTCGGCTGCGCCGGCGCGCCGCTGATGATCGCGGACCTGCAAAAACGCGGCGTGAAGCCGGATGGCTGCATCGTCGGCGAGCCGACATCGATGCGCCCGATCATCGCTCATAAGGGCATCAACACGTATCACTGCTGCGTGCGCGGGTTTGCGGCGCACTCGTCGCTCACGCCGAAGGGGCTGAACGCGATCGAATATGCGGCGCGGCTCATCTGTCACATCCGCGATCTCGTCGACGAGTTCCGCGCGAAAGGTCCGTTCGACGAGCTTTACGACGTGCCCTTCACCACCGGCCAGACGAGTACGATCAAGGGCGGCAACGCGATCAACACCGTGCCCGCCGAATGCAACTTCGAGTTCGAGTTCCGCAATCTGCCGACTATCGATCCGGACGCGATTTTCAGGCGCATCGAGTCGTACGCGCACGAGACGCTGCTGCCGAAGATGCTGAAGGAGCACGGCAACGCGGCCATCGAATTCACGAAGCTCGCGTCCGCACCGGGGCTCGACGCCACCGAACAGGCCGCGATCACGCAGCTCGTGCGCGCGCTCACGCAAAATCAGGAGAAGCACAAGGTTGCCTACGGCACCGAAGCGGGCCTGTTCGCCAACGCGGGCGTGCCTAGCATCGTGTGCGGCCCGGGCAATATCGAGCAGGCGCACAAGGCAAACGAGTATGTGTCGCTCGAACAGCTCGTCCAGTGCGAAGCGTTCCTGGGCAAGTTCATTCACAGCATGTCCGTCGAAGCGCAGGCTCGCTGACCTTTTCATAACAAAAAGCCATGTCCACTGCCACGCAGCATTCCGACAACACGATCGACGGCACGCCGATTCCGACGCTCGACGAAATCGCCGAGCAGCACATGGCGCTCACGCCCTGGGTCGCGCGCACGCCGACTTTCGAGCGTCACGATTTTCCGACGCTCGAAGGCACGCCGATCACGTTCAAGTTCGAACTGCTGCAGGCGAGCGGTACGTTCAAGGCGCGCGGCGCGTTCTCGAACATCCTCGCGCTCTCGGACAGCGAACGCTCGGCGGGCGTCACCTGCGTGTCGGCGGGCAATCACGCGGTGGCGGTGGCTTACGCGGCGCAGCGCATGGACGTGGGCGCGAAGGTCGTCATCATCAAGAGCGCGAGTCCGGCGCGTGTCGCGCTGTGCCGGCGCTTCGGCGCGGAGGTCGTGTTCGCGGAAAACGTCGCCGAAGCATTCGATGTCGTGCGGCGAGTGGAAGCGGAAGAAGGACGTGTCTTCATCCATCCGTTCAACGGCTACCGTACGGTGCTCGGCACGGCGACGCTCGGCTATGAGTGGACCTCGCAAGCACCCGATCTCGACGCGGTGATCCTGCCGATCGGCGGGGGCGGCCTGGCTGCGGGCGTATCCACGGCGATGCGTCTCGCGAATCCGTCGTTACACGTGTACGGCGTGGAGCCGGAAGGATCGGACGCAATGAAGCGCAGTTTCGAAGCCAATCACACGATCAAGATGGGCGCGATGCACGGCATCGCCGACTCTCTGATGGCCCCGCACACCGAGCAGTACAGCTATGAGTTGTGCCGGCGGCATATCGATGACATCGTGACCGTGTCGGACAACGAGTTGCGGCATGGCATGCTGCAGCTTTTCAGCGAGCTCAAGCTCGCGGTCGAACCGGCGTGCGCGGCTGCCACGGCCGCCCTGCTCGGCCCGTTGCGCGAACGTCTGCAAGGCAAGCGCGTCGGTGTGCTGTTGTGTGGCACCAATACCGATCCGGCGACCTTCGCGAAGCATCTGGCGAACGCCTGAAAATGCACGCGGCCCCATGCAGGGGCCGCGATTCCATTCGTGGGCGTCCGGCGCTACAGAACGCCCGCGAGCCTTCTGCGCTCACTGCGCTGCATGAAGGCATTCGCCCCGATCACACCGATCGTCACGAGCGCGATGAACAAGGTCGCGAGCGCGTTCATTTCGGGATTCAGGCCCAGGCGCACACGCGAAAACACGACGAGCGGCAGCGTAGTCGATCCTGGCCCGGAGAGAAACGCCGACAGCACGAGATCGTCGATCGACAGCGTGAACGAGAGGAGCCAGCCTGCGACGAGCGCCTGAGAAATCAGCGGCAGCGTGATCGCGAAGAATACGCGCAGCGGCGTCGCGCCGAGATCGAGCGCGGCCTCCTCCAGCGACGGATTCAACTCCCGCACGCGCGATTCCACGATGATCGCGACATACGAGATGCACAGCATCACGTGCCCGATCCAGATCGTGAAGAAGCCTCGATCGGGCCAGCCAATGAGCTTCGCCATTTCGACGAACAGCAGCAGCAGCGAAATGCCCTGAATGACTTCGGGGATCACGAGCGGCGCGTTGATCATGCCCGCGTAGAGCGTGAAGCCCTTGAAGCGTCCCATGCGCGCCAGCACGAAACCCGCCCACGTTCCGATCACGACCGACGCGCACGCCGTCAGGAACGCGATGCGCAACGACAGCCACGCGGCGTTGATCAGTTCGTCATCCGTGATGAGCGCGCGATACCACTTGAGCGACGGCTCCGTCCACACCGTGACGAGCGGTGAGTCGTTGAACGAATAGACGATGAGACTCAGGATCGGGATATACAGAAACGCAAACCCGAGGCCGAGCGCGGTGATTTGCAACGGACGGCTGGGCTTGATCATCGCTTCTGCTCCAGTTGTTTCGCCTGGAAGTGCTGGAAGAGCGCCATCGGCACGAGCAGCAGCAGGACCATCGCGCAGGTGACGGCGGACGCCATCGGCCAGTCGGCGTTGTTGAAGAACTCGTTCCACATGACGCGGCCGATCATCAGCGTGTCAGCGCCGCCGAGCAATTCAGGAATCACGTACTCGCCCACCGCCGGAATGAACACGAGCAGACAGCCCGCGATGATGCCGTTCTTCGACAACGGCAATGTGATCTGCACGAACGCCTTCCACGGCTTCGCGCCGAGATCGTAGGCCGCTTCGAGCAAGGTCAGGTCCATCTTCACGAGATGCGCGTAGAGCGGCATCACGAGAAACGGCAGATACGAATACACCATGCCGATATACACCGCGATATTCGTGTGATACAGCTCGATCGGCGAATGCAGCAGGCCGATCGACATCAGGAAATTGTTGAGCAGGCCGTTGTTCTTGAGGATGCCGATCCATGCATAGACGCGGATCAGAAACGACGTCCAGAACGGCAGCATGACCGCCATCATCAGAATGTTGCGCGTGGACGGATTCGAACGCGCGATGTAATACGCCATCGGATAGCCGATCAGGAGGCACAGCAGCGTCGACACCGCCGCGACCAGCAGCGAGTTCATGTAGGTCGCGAAGTACAGGCTGTCCTTGATCAGAAATGCGTAGTGCGCGAAGTCGAGCGCGATATGCATCACGCCTTCTTCCATCGACACGAGATCCGTGTACGGCGGAATGCCGAGCTGGCTGTCCGCGAAGCTGATCTTCACGACGAGCAGGAACGGCACGAAGAACAGCAGCAGGAGCCACAGGTACGGCCCGCCGATGACGAGCGTGCGCCCTGACACGCCCAAGCGGTTGAGCAGCTTCATCATGAGGTCAGCACCACGCCCGCGGACGCGCTCCAGCGCACGTAGACTTCGTCGTCGAAGGTCGGCGATTCGATCTCGCCGATCGCGAGACTCGACAGGTTCGCAACCACGACCTTGCCCGAATCGAGCGTCACGTGATACAGCGTGTAGCCGCCCATGTACGCGATGTTCGTCACCCTGCCGCGGCCCCAGTTGTACGCGCCTTCGGGCGGCTTGCGCGTGAGCGCGATGCGCTCCGGGCGCACGGAGATCGTCACCGGCATGCCGAGCGGGCCGGTGATGCCGTGGCTCACATAAAGTCGCACGGGCAAGTCTTGCGATTCGACGAAGACGTGATCCGGCTCGTCTTCCACGACATTGCCATCGAAGAGATTGGTCGAGCCGATGAACTGCGCCGAGAAGCGCGTGTTCGGGTATTCGTAGACCTCGTGCGGCGTGCCGAGCTGAACGATCTGCCCTTCGCTCATCACGGCGAGGCGATTGGCCATCGTCATCGCCTCTTCCTGATCGTGCGTCACCATGATGCAGGTGACGCCGACCTGATCGAGAATGTTGACGAGCTCGATCTGCGTGCGCTGGCGGATCTGCTTGTCGAGCGCGGACATCGGCTCGTCGAGTAACAGAAGCTTCGGGCGCTTCACGAGGCTGCGCGCGAGCGCGACACGCTGCTGCTGACCGCCCGACAACTGATGCGGCTTGCGTTTGGCGAACTTCGCCATCTGCACGAGCTCCAGCGCGTTGTTCACGCGATCCTTCAGCTCGCCGCCCTTGACGCCTTCCTGCTTCAGCCCGAACGCGACATTCGACTCCACGCTCATGTGCGGAAAGAGCGCGTAGGACTGGAACATCATGTTC
Source organism: Caballeronia sp. INML3B (assembly GCF_023631305.1). Lineage (NCBI taxonomy): Bacteria > Pseudomonadati > Pseudomonadota > Betaproteobacteria > Burkholderiales > Burkholderiaceae > Caballeronia > Caballeronia sp. INML3B. Next base: position 49,208 of record NZ_JALQDI010000008.1, on the reverse strand, counting down.
ACCGGCCGGTTGTACGGCGGCATCTTCGCGAGGTCTTCGCCGTCGATCAGGATCTGCCCTTCCGTTACGGATTCGAGCCCGGCGAGCATGCGCAAAAGCGTCGACTTGCCGCAGCCGGAACTGCCGAGCAGCGCGAACAGCTCGCCCTTCCTCACCGACAGGTTGACGCCCCGCACGGCCGTCGTCTCGCCGAATTTCTTCACGACGTTGACGATCTGCACGAAGTTGTCGTCCATGTTCCGGGCCGATGGAGATATGCCCGGCTCGCGCCGGCCGGCATTAGGCGCTGCCTTCAACGCGCTCGACTGCTCACTCATGATTGCCTGTTCGACTCCTTGCTTCCATGCGTCTTTTCGTGACTCGCCCGACGTGCGATGCGATCACGAACAAAGCCCCCGGAGGTCCAGGGGCTTCGTCGTTTCAGAAGAATAACCGGCTTTTGGGATTCATCGGCCGGACTTGAATTCCGTCCAGAGCCGCGTCTGCAGGCGCTGGATTTCAGGCGGCAGCGGCTTCAGCAGGAACAGCGTCTTGATGACGTCCTGCGGCGGATACACGGCGGGATCGTTCGCAACGTCCTTGTCCACATACTTGCGCGCTTCCAGATTCGCGCTCGGGTAGTAGACCGCGTTCGTGATCGCCGCATGAACCTGCGGCGTCTCGATGTAGTTGATCCACTCGTGCGCGGCGTCCTTGTTCTTCGCGTCCTTCGGGATCGCCATCACGTCGAACCACACGGGCGCGCCGCCCTTCGGAATGTAGTACTCGATCTTGAACGGCTTCTTCGCCTCGACCGCGCGATGCTTCGCGATTACGACGTCGCCCGACCAGCCGTAGGTGAAGCAGATGTCGCCGCCGACCATGTCGTTGATGTAGCCCGACGAGTTGAACTGCGTGATGTACGGGCGGATCTTCTTCATCATCGCGAGCGCTTCGCGATAATCAGCCGGATTCGTGCTCATCGGGTCCTTGCCGATGTAATGCAGCGCGGCCGCGAACATCTGATCCGGCGCGTCGAGCACCGAGACGCCGCACGCCTTCAGCTTCGAGATGTTCTCGGGCTTGAAGAGGATGTCCCAATTGTTCAGTTCGACGCTCGGGCCGAGGATCTGTTTGGCCTTGTCGACGTTGTAGCCGAGGCCGGTCGTGCCGTAGGCCCAGGGCACCACGTACTTGTTGCCCGGATCCGCGCCCTCGACGAGCTTCATCAGCTCGGGATCGAGATACTTGAGGTTGGGCAGCTTCGACTTGTCGAGCGGCATGAAGATATTCGCGGCGATCTGCTTGCCCGCGTAATTGCTCGTCGGCACGACGATGTCATAGCCGGAACGGCCGGTGAGAAGCTTTGCCTGCAGCGTGTCGTCGCTGTCGTAGTTGTCGTACTTCACCTTGATGCCGGTCTGCTTGGTGAAGTTGGGAATCGTGTCCTTCGCGATATAGTCCGACCAGTTGTACACATTCAACTGCGTGTCCTTCGCAAGAGCTGCGAGCGGAGTCAGCATCGCGGCGCATGCCAGTGCGCCCGCCAGCTTGGCCGTGCGGCCCGCCAGTTTCTGGTTCATTTCGATTCTCCCTTGTTCCGACTTGTCACGGTGTCGCGCCGCGCCGACCCGGCGCATGGTTGCATCGCCCGAACTGGTCCGCGACTCCCTTAAAACCCCGAAAACTACCATTAAACGCATGTCCGACAAAAAATAAAAAGTCGCGTGTCGCGCAAAATGTACACGCCCTTGCGCGGCGGGGCCACAGTCTTGCCAGGCGGGCTTCTCGACGGCCTCGCGCCACGCGCGGCCGGCAGGAAAGAGCGCGCATTTTAGCCCCTATTCGGCCCCCGGGGGCACCCGATAAGACCACGCTCGTCAAAAGGGGACGCGTGAGCGTAAGCCCGATGCAATGTCATTATTCGTGCTCGGCCTCCGGCGTCCGCCGAATGGGCGCCCGCGCCTGACGAACAGCCAGCGGAACAGTTGTTGCGAGCCAGTTCGACGTGCGCCGCGAAATGCGGCGTCTTCTGAACCGGCAACGCGTGCGCACGACTGAGTTGGCGCCACGTTGCCTCGCAATTCGAGGCAAGTTCCCGCATGAACACGAATCCCCCCGCGCTCGCCGAGCTTTCAGCCGCGCAATCCGACGCGCAGTCGCCCGCGGCAAGCCGCGAGCGCCGGCAGCGTGCCGCGCGCCCGCGCGGCCGCTGGTATTCGTTCGCGGGCGCGGGCGCACTCGTCGCCGTAGGGTATATGGATCCCGGCAACTGGGCGACGGCGCTCGCGAGCGGTGCGCGCTACGGTTACTCGCTGCTCTTCGTCGTGCTGCTCGCGAGCCTGATGGGCATGCTGCTGCAATGGATCGCGTCGCGCGTGGGTGTCGTGACCGGGCGCGATCTCGCGCAACTCTGCCGCGAGCGCTTCGGCCGGCGCACGACGCTCGTGCTGTGGATTGCGTGCGAAATTGCGATCATCGCGTGCGACGTCGCGGAGGTCGTCGGCAGCGCGGTGGCCCTGCAGATGCTCTTCGGCCTCTCGCTCACGGTGGGCGTGCTGATCTCGGCAGTCGCGACTTTTACGATGCTCGCGCTGCAAAGCCGCGGCAGGCGTCCGCTGCAGCGCGCCGTGGCGGTGCTCATCTTCTTCGTGAGCTTCTGCTTCGTGGTGGAACTCGCCCTCGCGCATCCGGTCTGGGGCGACGCAATGCGCGGGCTGGCGCCGTCGCCCGCGTTGCTGCGCGATGCCGGCATGCTCTGGCTCGCGGCGGGCGTGCTCGGCGCGACGGTCATGCCGCACAACCTTTATCTGCACTCGGCGCTCGTCAAGGAACACGCGGGCGCCCGCGACGACGCGACGATCGGGCGCGCGCTTCGCGGCGTGAATATCGACACGTTCGGCTCGCTCGGGCTCGCGTTCGTCGTCAACGCATCGCTGCTGGTAGTCGCGGCCGCGGTGTTCCATGCGACCGGCCATACGAACGTCGACGATCTCGCCGATGCGCACCGGCTCATCGAGCCGCTCGTCGGCAGTCATTGGGCGGGCGTCGTGTTCGCCGCCGCGCTGCTCGCCTGCGGCCTGAACGCGACCGTGACCGGCACGCTCGCCGGCCAGGTGGTGATGGAGGGCTTCCTGCGGCTGAAGATGGCGCCCTGGGCCCGGGCGCTCCTGACGCGCGGCCTTGCGATCGGCCCGGCGCTCGTCGCGGTCGCGAGCTTCGGGCAGCACGGCTCGAACGCGCTGCTCGTCGCGACGCAGGTCGTGCTGAGCCTGCAGTTGCCGCTTGCGGTGATTCCGCTCGTGCGCTTCGCCTCCGACGCCGGCCTGATGGGTCGCTGGCGCGTCGCGCGCGTGCCGCTCGCGCTCGCGTGGGCGTGCGCGGGCGTGATCGTCGCGTTGAACGGCGCGATGCTTTGGCAGGCGGTGTCGGTGGGCTGAGTCGCTGATGTCGTGCCGAATTTTCGGGATCGCGACGCGCCCCGCGTTGTCAGACCGTTCGGACGCCCGCCTCCGCCCCAGACAGGACACGAACCATATGGCTCAAGGCCCTCGATCGATTTCGCTGCAACATTTCCATCGCTTTGCCGGCCACGCGCGCACGCTCGCGCTTGTTTTCGCGACCCTCGGTGCAAACGAGGCGGCTCACGCGACCGTCGCGGTCCTTCAGCCTGCGCGCGAAGCGGCCGCCTCACAGCCGCTCGAATTGACCCTTCTCTACACCGACGATGACGCGAAGCCGCTCACCGTCGACGTGCCCAGGCAATTGACCGTGAGCCTGACGAACGGCGATCTGCCGCCCGCGCCGCTCACGCTCGAGCGCGATTCCGCAGTGCCGGATCGTCTGCGTCTCGCGCCCGGCCAATATCGCCGGGTGCGCTTTTCCGCGCCCTGGCCGGATTCGGCGCGCGGCACGGTGACGATCGATCCGGTAGGCTTCGATGCGTCGCCGATGCTCGTCACGATCAATCGGAGCGAGACGCAGACGCAGGTCGCGGCCGCCGAGCGCCGCGAAACGCAGGCGACGACGCCCGAGCAGCTCGCGAGCGCAAGCGCCGCCGCGAACACCGCAGCCGTGCCGACGAGCACCGGCGACACGATGCTCTCCGGCCGCTTCTCGACCTTCGAACCGGTTTACTTCGCGGACGGCAAGAACGGCGACAACCTCGCGAAATTCCAGTTCAGCTTCAAATATCGCCTGCATCTCCCCGACGATCCGCGCTCACGAGGCTTGCTGGACAACCTCTACTTCGGCTACACGCAGACGGCGATATGGAATCTCTCGGCCGAGTCCGTGCCGTTCCGCGACATCAGTTTTCAGCCGCAATTGTTCTACTACGTGCAGGACACCGGCTGGAAGAGTCCGCTCTTCACGCGTATGGGCATGGAAGCGGGCTTCGGACATGAATCGAATGGAAGGAGCGGCGACGATTCGCGCTCGATCAACATTGCCTTCGTGCGTCCCACCTGGGATTTCGGCGACCTGAACGGCAATCACCTGACGCTTTCGCCGAAGTTCTATTACTACCTGTCGAAGTCGGGCAACGAGGACATCGCGGATTACCGCGGCTATGTGGATTTTCTCGTGAAATACGGCAGCCCCGACGGCTGGCAGCTCGCGACGACACTGCGCAAAGGCACGAAGCACTGGTACGGCAGCATCGACTCCCAGCTCACGTACCCGCTCGCGAAGCTGATCGGCAGCGCATGGGGCGGCTATCTGTTCGTGAGCTACTTCAACGGATACGGCGAGGACATCCTCGATTACAACCAGCGACATCACTGGATCGCGCGGATAGGCTACAGTATCGCGCGCTGAGTTTTTTTACGAATCTGAACGCCGCGTTGCCGCCCTCTTTTCCCGGCGATAGCGCGCTCACGAGTTAGCCCAATGTCTTCGAATCTTCACGACCTGCCCGACAGCCCCTGTATCGGCGTGTGCTCCACGCTTTTCGACGACGTCTGCAAAGGCTGCGGCCGCACCGCGGGCGAGGTGTCCAACTGGGTCTTCCTCACCGACGAGGAGAAACGCGCGATCTGGACGCGCATTACGCGCGAGGGCACGGCGATGCGGTTCCGCAATGACAGGCTCTGAGCGCAACGAAAAACGGCCCGCTCTTTCGAGACGGGCCGCTTCGACGCGTATGTGAACAGGGAGATTACTGAATCCCCTGGCTCGACAGGAAATCCTCGTAATTCCCGCCGAAATCGCGCAGCGTGCCGTCGGTCTTGACTTCAATGATCCGGTCCGCCAGTCCGCTCACGAACTCGCGGTCGTGCGACACGAAGATCAGCGTGCCTTCGAATTTCTCCAGCGCGATCTGCAGCGACTCGATCGACTCCATGTCCATATGGTTGGTCGGTTCGTCCATCAGCAGCACGTTGTGGCGGCCGAGCATCAGCTTGCCCCAGATCATGCGGCCCTTCTCGCCGCCCGACAGCACCTTCACGTTTTTCTTGATGTCGTCCGCATTGAACAGCAGGCGGCCGAGCGTGCCGCGCATCATCTGCTCGTCGTCGCCTTCCTTGCGATACTGGTCGATCCACTCGGTCAGCGTTTCGTCCTTCGGAAACTCTTCGTACGTATCCTGCGGCATGTAGCCGACGTTCGCGTTTTCCGCCCACTTCACGGTGCCGTGATCGAGCTCGATCGCGCCCTTGAGCGACTTGAGCAGCGTGGTCTTGCCCGCGCCGTTCTCGCCGATGATCGCGATACGCTCGCCCGGCTGCACGCTGATGCTGAAGTTCTGGAAGATGGTCCGGTCGTACTTCTTGGTCAGATCCTCGGCCACGACAGCGATGTTATGCAGCTTCTTCTCGAACTCGAAGCGGATGAACGGATTCTGGCGCGACGACGGCTTGAATTCCTCGATCTTGATCTTGTCGATCATCTTCAGGCGGCTGGTCGCCTGGCGCGCCTTCGACTTGTTGGCCGAGAAGCGGCGCACGAAGTCCTGCAGGTCGGCCACGCGCTCCTTCGCCTTCTGGTTCGCTGCCTGCTGGCGCTCGCGCGCCTGCGTCGACGCGAGCATGTAGTCGTCATAGTTGCCCGGCCAGACTTTCAGCGTGCCGTAGTCCATGTCCGCCATGTGGGTGCAGACCTGGTTCAGAAAGTGACGATCGTGCGAGATGATGATCATCGTCGAGTTGTACTGGTTGAGGACGTCTTCCAGCCAACGGATCGAATTGATGTCGAGGTTGTTGGTCGGCTCGTCGAGCAGCAGCACGTCGGGTTTCGAGAACAGCGCCTGGGCGAGTAGCACACGCAGCTTCCAGCCCGGTGCGACGTTGCTCATCGGGCCGTTGTGATCGTTGATGTTAATGCCGATGCCGAGCAGCAATTCGCCCGCGCGCGCTTCGGCCGTGTAGCCGTCGTATTCGGCGAATTTGGCTTCGAGGTCGGCGGCGCGCATGTAGTCGTCGTCGGTGGCGTCCGGGTTCGCGTAGATCGCATCGCGCTCGGTCATTGCGGCCCACATTTCGGTGTGGCCCATCATCACGACATCGAGCACGCGCATGTCTTCATACGCGAACTGATCCTGACGCAGCTTGCCGAGCCGGACGTTCGGTTCGAGGATGACATTGCCGGAGCTCGGCTCGAGGTCGCCGCCGAGGATCTTCATGAAGGTCGACTTTCCGCAGCCGTTGGCGCCGATCAAGCCATAGCGGTTTCCTTCGCCGAACTTGACCGAGATGTTCTCGAAGAGGGGCTTGGGCCCGAATTGCATGGTGATATTGGCGGTAGACAGCACGGCGCGTCCTTTTGAATGGGGTACGACGAAAAACCTAAGATTTTAGCAGCTTTTGACGGTGTTTTGCCGGATAGCGGCGTTTTCGCGGCTAGCGGGCGGCGCGCTCACGCATTGCCGCATCGTGAAAAAGGGGCGCGGCCAATGTAGCCGCGCCCCTTGAACTCCGTGAAGACCGCGCGATGCGCAGACGCGTATCGCGTTATGTGCGCTCGGCGATGAAAGCCTTGACCACGCCTGCATCCGCCGGAACGATATCGAACCTTTGTGGCAGTTTTTCAAGTCCCACGAAAGCCGCCGGCCGCTCCGGCTCGCGATTCAGCGCTTCGCGGATGGTCTCGCCGAACTTGATCGGCTGGGCGGTTTCCAGAACGATCATCGGCACGCCCGGCTTCAGGTTTTCGCGCGCGACCTTCACGCCATCGGCGGTGTGGGTGTCGATCATCGTCTGATAACGCTCGTACACGTCGCGGATGGTCTTCACGCGATCGTCGTGATCGCTCTTGCCCGACACGAAGCCGAATTCCTGCACGCGCGCGAAATCGCCGCTCGCCGCGAGATCGAAACCGCCCTTCTCCTCGACGTCGCGGAACAGTTGCAGCACGCGCGCCGGATCGCGCCCGAGCAGATCGTAGACGAAGCGCTCGAAGTTCGAAGCCTTCGAGATATCCATGCTCGGCGATGTCGTGTGATACGTCTCCGCCGCGCCCCGCACGCGATACACGCCCGTCTTGAAGAACTCGTCGAGCACGTCGTTCTCATTGGTCGCGACGACGAGCTGCTCGATCGGCAAGCCCATCATGCGCGCGATGTGACCCGCGCACACGTTGCCGAAATTGCCCGACGGCACCGTGAACGAGACGCGCTCGTCGTTGCTCGCCGTCGCGGCGAAATAGCCCTTGAAGTAGTAGACGACCTGCGCGACGACGCGTGCCCAGTTGATCGAGTTGACCGTGCCGATCTTGTGCTTCGCCTTGTACGCGTGATCGTTCGATACGGCCTTGACGATGTCCTGACAGTTGTCGAAGTTGCCCTCGACGGCCAGATTGAAGATGTTCGGGTCCTGCAGCGAGAACATCTGCGCGGTCTGGAACGCGCTCATCTTCTTGTGCGGCGACAGCATGAAGACGCGCACGCCGGTCTTGCCGCGCATCGCGTATTCAGCGGCGCTGCCGGTGTCGCCCGAGGTCGCGCCGAGGATGTTCAGCGTCTCGCCGTGCTTTGCCAGCGCGTATTCGAAGAGGTTGCCGAGCAGTTGCATCGCCATGTCCTTGAAGGCGAGCGTCGGGCCGTTCGAGAGTTCCAGCAGCGACAGCGTCGTGCCGTTTTCCACGCCGAGCGTCTTGAGCGGCGTGATCTGCACCGCGCTCTCTTCGTGGCGCACGTTGCTGTACACCTGCCCGGTGTAGGTCTTGCGCGTGAGCGAGCGCAGGTCTTCGGCGGGGATGTCGTCGCTGAACTTCGACAGCACTTCGAATGCGAGATCCGCATACGACAGCGAGCGCCAGCGCGCGAGCTCGTCGGCCGATACGCGCGGATACTCCGCCGGCAAATACAGCCCGCCGTCTTTTGCGAGCCCGCCGAGAAGAATGTCCGAGAACGTGTGGCGCTCGTTGCTGCCGGCGCCGCGCGTCGAAATGTAGTTCATCGTGCGTCCCTGCCCTTAGTTGAGCGCTTCCATGCGCAGCTTCGTCACCTTCGAAACGACCGTGGACAGCGCTTCGATCTGCGCAATCGCCGCGTTCACGTTCTTCTCCAGCGTCTCGTGCGTGATGAGGATGATGTCGGTTTCGCCCTTGTTCGCGCCGTCGACTTCTTCCGATTCCTTCTGCAGCAACGCGTCGATGGAAATGGCCTTGTCAGCGAGGATGCGCGTGATGTTCGCGAGCACGCCCGTCACGTCCGCGACGCGCAGGCGCAGGTAATAGCCGCTCGTCACTTCGTCGATCGGCAGAATCGGCGTGTTCGACAAGCTATCCGGCTGGAACGCCAGGTGCGGTACGCGATGTTCCGGATCGGCCGTGTGCAGGCGCGTCACGTCGACGAGATCGGCGACCACGGCGGAAGCCGTCGGCTCGGCGCCCGCGCCCTTGCCGTAGTAGAGCGTGGTGCCGACCGCATCGCCGTGCACGACGACCGCGTTCATCGCACCTTCGACATTCGCGAGCAAACGCTTGGCCGGAATCAGCGTCGGATGCGTGCGCAACTCGATGCCCTTCTCCGTGCGCCGCGCGATGCCGAGCAGCTTGATGCGATAGCCGAGGTCTTCCGCGTAGCGAATGTCGATGGCGGCCAGCTTGCTGATGCCTTCCACATACGCGCGGTCGAACTGCACCGGCACGCCGAAGGCGATCGCGCTCATGATCGTGACCTTGTGCGCGGCGTCGACGCCTTCGATATCGAAGGTCGGATCGGCTTCGGCGTAACCGAGCTCCTGCGCGGCTTTCAGTGCGGTCGCGAAGTCGAGCCCTCGGTCGCGCATCTCCGAGAGAATGTAGTTAGTCGTGCCGTTGATGATGCCCGCGATGTACTCGATGCGGTTTGCCGTCAGCCCTTCACGCAGCGCCTTGATGATCGGGATGCCGCCCGCCACTGCCGCTTCGAACGCGACCATCACGCCCTTCGCGCGAGCGGCTTCGAAAATCTCCGTGCCATGCACCGCGAGCAGCGCCTTGTTGGCCGTCACGACATGCTTGCCGTTCGCGATCGCGCGCAGCACCAGCTCGCGCGCGAAACCCGTGCCGCCGATCATTTCGCACACGATATCGATGGAAGGATCGTCGACGACCGCGTTGAAGTCGTCCGTCACCGCGATGCCTTCCCGCTTCGCGGCTTCGGCCTTCGCCGGCGTGCGCACCGCGACGCGCGCGATGTCGATGCCGCGCCCCGCGCGTCGTTTGATTTCTTCCTGGTTACGGCGCAGCACCGTGAAGGTGCCGCTGCCGACCGTGCCGAAGCCCAAGAGTCCTACTTTGATCGATTCCATGCAGCGCGAGTCTTTAAAAGAGAGATTAAGCGGAATGTCGTTTGCGATAGCCGTCGAGGAAGCGCGCGATACGGTTGATCGAATCCGCGAGATCGTCGACATTCGGCAGGAAGACCACGCGGAAGTGATCCGGTGTCGGCCAGTTGAAGCCCGTGCCCTGCACCAGCAGCACCCGCTCCTCGAGCAGCAGGTCCGTGATGAACTGCTGGTCGTCCTGGATGGGGTACATCTTCGGATCGAGCTTCGGGAACATGTAGAGCGCCGCCTGCGGCTTCACGCAGGTCACGCCCGGGATGGCCGTGAGCATGTCGTAGGCGAGCTCGCGCTGCTTGTAGAGGCGTCCGCCCGGCAAGATCAGGTCGTTGATGCTCTGATAGCCGCCAAGCGCGGTCTGGATCGCGTACTGGCCGGGCACGTTCGGGCACAGGCGCATCGACGCGAGAATGCCGAGGCCCTCCAGATAGTCCTTCGCGCGGCGGCGGTTCTCTTCGATCAGCCCGGAAATCGCCATCCAGCCCGCGCGATAGCCGCACGAACGGTAGCTCTTCGACAGGCTGTTGAAGGTGACCGTGACCACGTCTTCGGACAGCGCGGCCATCGACGTGTGGGTCTGGCCGTCGTAGACGATCTTGTCGTACACCTCGTCCGCGAAAATGATGAGGCCGTGCTCGCGCGCGATCGCGATCAGCTCGCGCAGCAACTCGTCCGAGTACAGCGCGCCCGTCGGGTTGTTCGGGTTGATGACGACGAGCGCCTTGGTGTTCGGCGTGATCTTCGCGCGGATGTCGTCGAGATCGGGCATCCAGCCGTTGCCTTCGTCGCACATATAGTGGCGCGGCGTACCCGACGACAGGCTCACTGCGGCCGTCCACAACGGATAATCCGGCGCCGGAAGCAGCACTTCGTCGCCGTCGTTCAGTAGCGCCTGCATCGCCATCACGATGAGCTCGGACGCGCCATTGCCGATGTAGATATCGTCCAGTTCGACGCCGGTCACGCCCTTTTGCTGCGTGTAATGCATGATCGCCTTGCGCGCGGCGAACACACCCTTCGAATCCGAATAGCCCGACGATCCCGGCAGATTGCGGATCATGTCCTGAATGATCTCGTCCGGCGCCTCGAAACCGAACGGCGCCAGATTGCCGATATTGAGCTTGATGATGCGATGGCCTTCCTCTTCGAGGCGCTTCGCGTGTTCGAGCACGGGCCCGCGAATGTCGTAGCAGACGTTTTGCAGCTTGTTGGATTTGAGAATCGGTTTCACGGCTGGCGCTCTGGGTCTGGGTGTTGATGCGGACTGGTTTTTCTGAATCGATCAGGTGCGGCTCGGCATTCGGGCGGACAGCCCCGCGCGCCGGCAGCGCACGGGCGTTGCGATGAAAACCGGGTTTGAAGCCTGAAGGCGGCTCGTCCGGACGACTCGCGCGTTCCCGAGCGCCGAACGATGCATTTTAGACGTCGCGCCAGGTAGGGCGTGAGCGATGCGGACCGGTTGCGTGTCGGAGGCGGCTTGTGGCGGCACGCGAGTGCAACGGACGGCGCTCGAGCGAGCCCGGCAGCCGAAAAGTTATAATTTACTGATTATGGCTCAGTTCCGCAATGCACCAAAGGAACGCGCAGGCCGATGCGCCAAAAGGCGCGCGCGGGCAGCTTCCAACGTTGCGGCACACGCTGGGCCGTCAACCTTTCTCTTGCCGGATCATCGTTTTGAAACTGCACCAGGAATCCAACAACGCGCTCAACACCATCACGAGCTACGGAGACGGTTTCGTGGCGATCAATCTCGAAAGGCACGAAGGCAGCGTGATCGTCATGCCCGAGACGCCCGTCGCGGCGTGGCCGGTGTCGTCATTTGAAGCGCTCACGCCCGGCGATTTCGATGCACTCGTCGAAGCGGCGCCCGAAGTCGTCATCTTCGGCAGCGGGTCGCGGCTACGCTTTTTGCATCCGCGGCTTACGGCGCAACTGGCGAAGCACCGCATCGGCGTCGAAACCATGGACTTCGGCGCGGCGTGCCGCACCTACAACATTCTGATGTCCGAAGGCCGGCGCGTGGCCGCGGCGCTCCTGATCGAAGCCTGAGGAAGGCCTAAGGAAACGCTAAGGAAGTAGTGCCAGACTTCCGCCGCCCGTCCGACATCGGGGTGCGCCCGTGGCTGACACGTATCGAATTTGACGAATGCCGGCCGGCCGTGCGCTACACTCCCGCCCGGCGTTTGTCTTTGCCGACGCGCGGGCGGGGCTCGAAATCAATCGGTGGGCATTCGGCGGAGTCGCTTCGGCACGGCTATCGGGGCGCGCACCGGACGGCGCGTGCCGGAACTCGCGAACTCACAGCGAAAATGCGTGCCTGAGCATGCGCGTACTGCATTCTCGCGCAGCTCCATTCATCGCCCATTTTCGTTTCACTAGCGCCGCTCATTGCGGCATCGGACAGGTCGACTTCATGAACGATACGCCTTCCCGGCTACCGCTCACGCGTCTTTCGCTCATCCTTCTCGTACTCGCGCTTGCGTTCATCTGGTTCGCGCCGCTTGGTTATCGTCACCTCGTGCCGAGCGATGAAGGCCGCTACGCCGAAATGGCACGCGAGATGTTCGTGACCGGCGACTGGATCACGCCGCGCTACAACGGCTACAAATACTTCGAGAAGCCGCCGCTGCAGACCTGGGCGAACGCGCTCTCCTTCGCCTGGTTCGGCATCGGTGAATGGCAGGCGCGGCTCTACACGGCCCTCACGGGATTCGCGGGCGTGCTGCTCATCGGTTACACGGGCACGCGCGTGTTCAACGCGATGACGGGCTTCGCCGCCGCGGTCATCCTGGCGACTTGTCCGTACTGGAACCTGATGGGCCACTTCAACACGCTCGACATGGGCCTGTCGTTCTGGATGCAGCTGACGCTCTGCGCGTTGCTGCTCGCCCAGCGCCCCGGCCTGCCGACGCGCGAAGTGCGCCTGTGGATGTGGCTCTGCTGGGCCGCAATGGGCGCGGCCGTGCTGTCGAAAGGACTGGTCGGGCTGATCCTGCCGGGCGCGGTTCTCGTCCTCTACTCCCTCGTCTCGCGGGACTGGGCGCTCTGGAGGAGGCTCTATATCGGCAGCGGGTTGATCGTGTTCTTGATTGTGACCGGACCCTGGTTCGCGCTCGTCCAGATGAACAATCCGGAATTCTTCAATTTCTTTTTCATCGTCCAGCAGTTCAAGCGCTATCTGACGCCCGAGCAGAACCGCCCGGGCGCGTTCTACTATTTCGTGCCCGTACTGCTCGTTGGGTTTCTGCCGTGGCTGTCGATCACCTTTCAGAGTGTGCGCCACGGCGTGAAGACGCCGCGCCAGCCGAACGGCTTCGCGCCGGTCACGATGCTGCTCGTCTGGACGGCGTTCATCTTCCTGTTTTTCAGCGCGTCGCACTCCAAGCTCGTTTCTTACGTGTTGCCGGTCGCGCCCGCCATCGCGCTTGTGATCGGGCTCTATTTGCCGTCGCTGACGAAGGCTCGGTACCGCATGCACCTTATCGGCTACGCGGTGTTTCTCATCGCGGCGGCGTTCGGCGCGATCTTCATCGGCCGCGCGGGCAGCGCCAACACGCCGAACGCGCTCTATCGCGCGTTCCAGATCTGGGTCTACGCGGGAATCGCCGTCGCGTTCGTCGTGACGGTGTTCGCGATCTGGCTGAACCGGCGCAGCGTGCTCGCGGGCGCGGCGGGACTGGGTGCGGCGTGGCTGCTGCTCGGCACGATCGCAGGCTCCGGACACGACGTCTTCGGCACGCAGAGTTCGGGTGTAACACTGGTGCCCGCCGTGAAGGCCGCGATGGCGAAGTTGCCGCCCGACACGCCGTTCTATTCGATCGCGAAGCTCGATCACACGATGCCCTTCTACCTCGGCCACACGATGATCATGGTCGCAGAGGCCGACGAGTTGACCTTCGGCACGCAGACCGAGCCGCAGAAATGGGTGCCGAGCATCGACGAGTGGATCAAAGTGTGGGATTCGAAGCGCTACGCGCTCGCGCTGATGCCGCCGTCCCGTTACGAAGAACTCACGGCGCGCCACGTACCGATGCAGTTGATCGCGAGCGACCAGCGCCGTGTGATCGTCGAAAAGCCGCAGCCGTGAGCCGCGTCTTCTATTTGAGCGGCGATGTTGCGCCGCACGATCGTTCGGCATTGGCCGACGAACCGAGTATCCTTGTTCCGGATTTGAAAAACGCGCGATGAACCCGATTTCCTTTATTTGCATCGTCATCGGCGTATCGTTGAACGCGTGCGCCCAGCTTCTGCTCAAAGCCGGCGTGAATGCGGTGGGCCATTTCGACATGACGCCCGCCAACATTTTGCCGGTCGGCTTAAAGATTGCGACGCAGTGGCCCATCATCGGCGGGCTCGCGTGCTATGTGCTGAGCGTCGTCGTGTGGATCGTCGGCCTGTCGCGCGTGGACGTATCGATCGCCTACCCGATGCTTTCGCTCGGCTATGTCGTCAATGCGTTCGCCGCGTGGTACCTGTTCGGCGAAGTGCTGTCGATGCAGCGGCTCCTCGGCATCGGCATCATTCTGATTGGCGTCGTGGTGCTGGCGCGCGGCTAGTTCGCCGAATCTCGTCGGCTAGTTCGCCGAATCGAAGCGTCGGCCGGATCAATTCATTTTTTAAACGCATAGTCCAATGACTCAAACAACGCGGCCGTTTTTGCCTTTCGTGAAACCGGAGATCGACGAGGAAACCATTCAGGGCGTGATCGACGTGCTGCGCTCGGGCTGGATCACGACCGGACCGCAAAACCAGCAGTTCGAAGCCGAACTGTCGGCGTACGTCGGCGGCCGCCCGGTGCGGGCGTTCAACTCGGGCACCTGCACGATGGAGATCGGCTTGCGCATCGCCGGCGTCGGCCCGGGCGACGAAGTCATCACCACGCCGATGACCTGGGTGTCGACCGCGAACGTGATCCTCGAAGTGGGCGCGACGCCGGTGTTCGTCGATATCGATCCGGTCACGCGCAACATCGACCTGAACCTGCTGGAGCGCGCGATCACGCCGCGCACGAAGGCGATCATGCCGGTCTATCTGGCGGGCCTGCCCGTCGACATGGACAGGCTTTACGACATCGCGCGCGCCCACAAGCTGCGCGTCATCGAGGACGCCGCCCAGGCGTTCGGCTCGAGCTGGCGCGGCAAGCGCATCGGCGCGATCGGCGACATCGTGTCGTTCAGCTTCCACGCGAACAAGAACGTGACGTCGATCGAAGGCGGCGCGCTCGTGCTCAACAATGAGGACGAAGCAGAACTGGCGCGCAAATATCGCCTGCAGGGCATCACGCGCACGGGATTCGACGGCATGGACTGCGACGTGCTCGGCGGCAAGTACAACCTGACGGATGTGGCCGCGCGCGTCGGGCTCGGCCAGTTGCGGCAGATCGAGCGGTTCACCGAAAAGCGTCGCGAACTCGCGCGCGCGTACTTCGACGCATTCGAAGGCGGGGCAGCGGTCAGGCTCGGCGCCGGCTTGCCCACGCCGAATTTCACCGACAGCAACTGGCACATGTTTCAGATCGCGCTGCCGCTCGAGAGGCTCAGGCTCACGCGCGCGGAGTTCATGAGTGAAATGAAGGATCGCGGCATCGGCACGGGGCTGCACTACCCGGCGCTGCATCTTTTCACGCTGTATCGCGCGCGCGGCTTCAAGGAAGGCATGTTTCCTCATGCGGAGCGCTACGGCGCGTCGACGGTCACGCTGCCGCTCTTCACGCTGATGAGCACGGACGATGTCGAACACGTCGTGAAATCGGTCGACGAGATTTTCGAGCAGTTCGGCGGCGACCAGAAAGAGAATGGATAACTTACAGCGGGCAACCAAGGACAATCAGCGCAACATGAGTCATCTGGATTTTCCGGCGACGTCCCCCGAACTTTCGGTGATCATCCCGGTGTAC
This sequence comes from Caballeronia sp. INML3B, assembly GCF_023631305.1. Classification (NCBI taxonomy): domain Bacteria; kingdom Pseudomonadati; phylum Pseudomonadota; class Betaproteobacteria; order Burkholderiales; family Burkholderiaceae; genus Caballeronia; species Caballeronia sp. INML3B. The sequence continues at coordinate 33,566 of NZ_JALQDI010000008.1, read as the reverse complement.
AACGAGGAAGACGGCCTCGCCGCCCTCTTTCAGCGCCTGTATCCGGCGCTCGACGCGCTCGGCACGTCGTACGAGGTGATCTTCATCAACGACGGCAGCCGCGACAAATCGGCTGCGTTGCTCGCGCAGCAGTTCCGCGAGCGGCCCGACACCACGCGCGTCATTCTGCTCAACGGCAATTACGGCCAGCACATGGCGATTCTCGCGGGCTTCGAACAGTCGCGTGGCGAGATCGTCGTCACGCTCGATGCCGACCTGCAGAATCCGCCCGAGGAAATCGCCAAGCTCGTCGAGAAAATGCGCGAGGGTTACGACTACGTCGGCACCATTCGTCAGCAGCGGCAAGACAGCCTGTGGCGCAAGAAGGCGTCGCGCGCGATGAACCGCCTGCGGGAGCGCATCACGAAGATTCGCATGACCGACCAGGGCTGCATGCTGCGCGCGTACAGCCGCCATATCATCGATACGATCAACCGCTGCGGCGAGATCAACACGTTCATTCCCGCGCTCGCGTACACGTTCGCGCAGAATCCCATCGAAGTCGATGTCGCGCATGAAGAGCGCTTCGCGGGCGAGTCGAAGTATTCGCTCTACAGTCTCATCCGCCTGAACTTCGATCTCGTCACCGGATTTTCGGTGGTGCCGCTGCAATGGCTGTCGTTCATCGGCGTGATTCTGTCGGTGGGCTCGGCGGGCCTCTTCCTGCTGCTGTTGATTCGCCGCTTCATGTTCGGCGCGGAAGTCCAGGGTGTGTTCACCCTCTTCGCCATCACGTTCTTCATGCTCGGCGTGATCATCTTCGCGCTCGGACTTCTCGGGGAGTACATCGGGCGCATCTATCAGCAGGTGCGCGCGCGGCCTCGCTATCTCGTCCAGACGATCCTCGAAGAGCGCGACGGCCTGCCTTCCGCGATCAAGCCGCTTCAGGAATCCGTACAGCACGTGGCCGTCGTCACGCGTGAGGAAGACGGCCGATGAAGCCGCGCGCAGTCGTCTTCGCCTATCACAACGTCGGCGTGCGCTGTCTGCAGGTGCTGCTCGCGCGCGGCGTCGATGTCGCGCTCGTCGTCACGCACGAGGACAGCGCGAGTGAAAACATCTGGTTCGGCAGCGTCGCGCAAGTTGCGGCCGAACACAGCATCGACACGATCACACCCGCAGATCCGAAGGCGCCCGAACTCTACGACGCGCTGCAAAAGATCGCGCCGGACTTCATCTTCTCGTTCTACTACCGCCATATGCTGCCGGTCTCGCTGCTCTCGCTCGCGCGGCGCGGCGCGTACAACATGCATGGCTCGCTTTTGCCCAAGTATCGCGGCCGGGTGCCGACGAACTGGGCGGTGCTCAACGGCGAGACCGAGACCGGCGCGACGCTGCACGAAATGGCGGAGAAGCCCGACGCGGGCGCGATCCTCGCGCAGACGCCGGTGCCGATTCTCCCCGACGACACCGCGGCGCTCGTCTTCGACAAGACCGTCGTCGCCGCCGAGCAGACGCTCTGGCGCGTGCTGCCCGCGCTCCTGGCGGGCGAAGCTGCGCATCTGCCGAACGATCTCGCGGCGGGCAGCTATTACGGCGGGCGCAAGCCGGAAGATGGCCGCATCGACTGGTCGCTGCCCGCCCAGCGTGTCTACAACCTGATCCGCGCGGTTGCACCGCCCTATCCGGGCGCATTCACGGATATCGGCGCGGACCGTTTCATCGTCGCGCGGGCGCGGCTCGTGCCTGAAACCGGCGCGCCCGGATTTTCCTCCGAAAGACTCGGTGAGTTGCGGGGTTTGCCCCCGGGCCTAAGGGTGGCGGATAATGCGCTGTTCGGCGTCTGCGGCGATGGCCGCGTCATCGCCATCCACGAATTGCGCCATCGGACGCTCGACGCCGATTCGCAACCCGTGGACGAAGAGCGCCCCGTCGATCCCGCCGAATTCGGCCGCATCATTCAATCCTCTCGTCATTCATGAAAAAAGTTCTGATCCTGGGTGTCAATGGCTTCATCGGCCACCACCTGTCCAAGCGCATCCTCGAAACCACCGACTGGGAAGTCTTCGGGATGGACATGCAAACCGATCGCCTGGGCGAGCTCGCGAATCACGAGCGGATGCATTTCTTCGAAGGCGACATCACGATCAACAAGGAGTGGGTCGAGTATCACGTGAAGAAGTGCGACGTGATCCTGCCGCTCGTCGCGATCGCAACGCCCGCGACTTACGTGAAGCAGCCGCTGCGCGTGTTCGAGCTCGACTTCGAAGCGAATCTGCCGATCGTCCGTTCGGCCGTGAAGTACGGCAAGCATCTCGTGTTTCCGTCGACCTCCGAGGTCTACGGCATGTGCGCGGACGAGCAGTTCGATCCGGAAAACTCGATGCTCTCCTACGGCCCCATCAACAAGCCGCGCTGGATCTATGCGTGCTCGAAGCAGTTGATGGACCGCGTGATCTGGGGCTACGGCATGGAAGGGCTGAACTTCACCCTCTTCCGTCCGTTCAACTGGATCGGCCCGGGTCTCGACTCGATCTACACGCCGAAGGAAGGTTCGTCGCGCGTCGTGACGCAGTTCCTCGGCCATATCGTGCGCGGCGAGAACATCAGCCTCGTCGACGGCGGCGCACAGAAGCGCGCGTTCACCGACATCGACGACGGCATCGGCGCGCTGATGAAGATCATCGAGAACAAGGACGGCGTGGCCTCGGGCAAGATCTATAACATCGGCAATCCGACGAACAACTTCTCGGTGCGCGAACTGGCGCACAAGATGCTCACGCTCGCAAACGAGTTCCCCGAATACTCGGAGACCGCGAAGAAGGTGCAGCTCGTCGAGACCTCGTCGGGTGCGTACTACGGCAACGGCTATCAGGACGTGCAGAACCGCGTGCCCAAGATCGACAACACGATGCAGGAGCTCGATTGGGCGCCGCAAGCCACCATGGACGACGCGTTGCGCAAGATCTTCGAAGCGTATCGCGGTCACGTGGGCGAGGCCCGCAAGCTCGTCGAGCAGTCGTAAGGAAGAAGCGTGGCGCGCATCGTTCTCAAGATCGACGTCGATACGCTGCGCGGCACGCGCGAAGGCGTACCCAACCTCGGGCGCCTGCTCGACAAGTACAGCGCTCGCGCGACGTTCCTGTTCAGCCTCGGCCCCGATCATACGGGCTGGGCGCTGCGCCGGGTCTTCCGGCCGGGCTTCCTCAAGAAGGTTTCGCGCACTTCGGTGGTCGAGCATTACGGCGTGAAGACGCTCATGTACGGCGTGCTGTTGCCGGGGCCGGACATCGGCCGCGAAGCGGTATCGGAGATGCGCGCGATTCACGAGGCCGGCTTCGAATGCGGCATCCATACGTGGGATCACGTGTACTGGCAGGACAACGTGCGTGGACGCGACCGCGAATGGACCGTCGCGCAGATGCAGCAGAGCCATGCGCGCTTCATCGAGATCTTCGGCGGCCCGCCCGTCACCCACGGCGCGGCCGGCTGGCAAATGAACGGCTATGCGTTCGAGCAGATCGACGCGTGGGGCATGCGCTATGCGTCCGACGGGCGCGGCCACTCGCCGTACATTCCCGTGCTGGAAGGCCGCACGCTGAATCACATCCAGATGCCCACCACGCTTCCGACGCTCGACGAAGTGCTCGGTGTCGACGGCGTCGACGAAAGCAACGTTGCGTCGCGCGTCTTGCGCCATACGGCCGATAATCCGCACGATCAGGTATTCACCCTGCACGCCGAGCTCGAAGGCCAGAAGCTCGCGCCCGTGTTCGAGCAACTGCTCGCCGGCTGGCGCGCGCAGGGACACAGCTTCGCCACGATGGGTGATTACCATGCGGCGCTGGACCGTGCGTCGCTGCCCACGTACCCTGTGACGTGGGGCGAGATTCCGGGCCGCGCGGGCGAGCTGATCGTTCAGCCGGGCTGACGCGGCGCGTGGCCGATTACGGCCTGCCTCGCGAGCTTCGTCCTATTTCTCACCTTCAAACCAGAACTACCGGAGAAACCTACGTGTCAGTCGCAGTCGACCAGCCCGTTCCCGACTTCACCGCCCCCGCGACGGGTGGCGAGTTCACCCTGTCGTCCCTGCGTGGGAAGAAGGTCGTGCTCTTCTTTTACCCGAAGGACAACACCCCGGGCTGCACGACCGAAAGCCTGCAGTTTCGCGACCACTACGACCAGTTCAAGGCGGCAGGTGCGGAAGTGATCGGCATCTCGCGCGACAGCGTGAAATCGCACGACAACTTCAAGGCCAAGCTGGAGCTGCCTTACACGCTGGTTTCCGACGGCGACGAAGCCATCTGCTCGGCCTTCGATGTCATCAAAATGAAGAAAATGTATGGCAAGGAAGTGCGCGGCGTCGAGCGTTCGACCTTCCTCATCGACGCGAATGGCGTACTCCGCCGCGAGTTCCGCGGCGTCAAGGTGCCAGGCCACGTAGAGGCGATTGTGGAGGCTGTACAAGCGATTTGAGGCACGTTATATTGGTTCGCAATGAGCGCCTGTCCTCCCCATTCCCTCTGCCTTAGCGCGAGCCGCCGTGTGCCTGCCGGTACGGTCGGCATGGACCCGGGCTACGTGGAGTCGGCAAGGCAAAGGCGCTCTGAAGCAGAAGTCAGCCGCTGGTTCCGGTAGTCGGAACGGCGGCTTTTTCATTTGGCGCCGCACAAAAGCCAGGTTCATCGGCTCATGCGCGACGCCTTGCACGCGACCTCCAAGGAGCAGATCGAAACTTAGGCGAACCGGCGATTTCGACAACGAAGCGCGCCACCGGGCGCAAACTGCTGGATGCGTATCGCTTCGAGGGCGTACGAGCAGGATGCGACAGGCGGCGCACGATACACGACCCGATTCCTTTCGAGGGAACACTATGCCTTTGCCTACCGCCCCGGCCAAGCTCGGCCACCTCCTTCCGGCTGAAGAATACAAGGCCAAAGCCCGGCCTTCGAAGCAGTCGAAGAAACAAGCCGCGGCGAGCGATGACGACGCCTACGGCGCGGTCGAAACCGTCGCGGCTGAGCGTCCCGCCGCTACGAACGCCGCGCACACGCTGCGCTCGATCGCAAGCGACGTGCTGACCCAGATTCCGGCCGAACCGCATATGGAAGCGGTCGTGCCGCCGCCCGCGCCGGGCACCGTGCCGACGCGCGGCCGAAAATCGAAACAGACCGCGGCGCTCCTGCAGGCGGCGCCGGGCGCGCGCGCCACGCCGGAACCCGTCGAAGCCCGCACCGGGCGCGCCGAAACCCCTGTGGCGCCCGAGGCATCGGCCCCGGCCGTGGCAAGAGACACGCGCACGCAGAACAAGCGCCGCAAGGGCACGGCAACCGAAGACGAGTTGCGCAAGCTATTCGTGCTCGACACCAACGTGCTGATGCACGATCCGAGCTCGCTCTTCCGCTTCGAGGAACACGACGTCTATCTGCCGATGATGACGTTGGAAGAACTCGACAATCACAAGAAGGGCATGTCGGAAGTCGCGCGCAACGCCCGTCAGGTGAGCCGCACGCTCGATGCGCTCGTCGCGCACGCGGGCGACGCCGGCAAGATGGCGGAAGGTTTGCCGTTGGCCGCGCAAGGCAACCGCGACGCGCTCGGCCGCCTTTACTTCCAGACGACGCTCACTGACATCGAGCCGGTGGAAGGCTTGCCTGTCGGCAAGGCGGACAATCAGATTCTCGGCGTCGTGCGCGCGCTGCAAAAAGAGCGGCCGGATCGTCAGGTCGTGCTGGTGTCGAAAGACATCAACATGCGCATCAAGGCGCACGCGCTCGGGCTGCCCGCCGAGGACTATTTCAACGACCAGGTTCTCGAGGACAAGGACCTGCTCTACTCGGGCGTGCGCGCGCTGCCGCAGGACTTCTGGACCAAACACGCCAAGGGCATGGAAAGCTGGCAGGACACCAAGACCGGCACGACCTATTACCGCGTGACCGGGCCGCTGTGCCCGTCGATGCTCGTCAACGAGTTCGTCTATCTGGAGCCGCAGAACGGCGAGCCGTCGTTTCACGCGGTCGTGCGCGAGTTGAACGGCAAGACCGCGCTCCTGCAGACGCTGCGCGATTACGGTCATCACAAGAACAACGTGTGGGGCATCACGGCGCGCAATCGCGAGCAAAACTTCGCGCTCAACCTGTTGATGAACCCGGAAGTCGATTTCGTCACGCTGCTTGGCCAGGCGGGCACCGGCAAGACGCTGATGGCGCTCGCCGCGGGCCTCGCTCAAGTGCTCGACGACAAGCGCTACAACGAGATCATCGTGACGCGCGCGACGGTTCCGGTCGGCGAGGATATAGGCTTCCTGCCGGGGACCGAGGAAGAGAAGATGCAGCCGTGGATGGGCGCATTCGACGACAACCTCGAAGTCCTGCAGAAGACCGACGACGCCGCTGGCGAATGGGGCCGCGCCGCAACGCAGGAACTCATCCGTTCGCGACTGAAGGTGAAGAGCATGAACTTCATGCGCGGGCGCACGTTCGTCGACAAGTACGTGATCATCGACGAGGCGCAGAACCTGACGCCTAAGCAGATGAAAACACTCGTCACGCGTGCGGGCCCTGGCACGAAGATCATCTGCCTCGGCAACATCGCGCAGATCGACACGCCGTACCTGACCGAAGGCAGTTCAGGGCTTACGTATGTCGTCGATCGCTTCAAGGGCTGGACGCACAGCGGGCACGTGACGCTCGCGCGCGGCGAGCGTTCGCGTCTTGCGGATTACGCCTCCGATATTCTCTAAGCAGCGCGTGCGCGTACCCGGCGGCCCGGTGGAGGAATCCCCCGGGCCGTTTCCTTTTATCAGAACGTTCCCCGGCTGCAACACTTACGGCACGAACTTCATGTAAATCCTGAAGACATCTTGTCGCAGCTCCGTTCGGCGGGCTAGTATCGGCACAGTGCCCTTCCTGGCGAGATTTCGCTCGCCTATAGCAATGCGTCGAATCTGGTTCCTGCTTTCCGTCTCCGTACTGCTTGCCGCGTGTGGAACCGCGCCGCAGCAGACCTCACGCAGGCCCGCCGCCGGCACGACCGCCAACCGCACCTTCCAGACGCCGCCCGGCTTTCCGAACTTCGTCGATCACAGCGTCGGGCGCGAGGAAATTTCCATTCAGGCGATGTCGCTCGTCGGCGTGCCGTACCGTTGGGGCGGCAATACACCCGACGCCGGTTTCGATTGCAGCGGACTCGTGCGTTATGTCGTCGACCGTGCGGCGTCGGTCAATCTGCCGCGTACGACCGCCGACATGAGTTCGCGAGGCGAATCGGTCGAACCGGACGAGATCGCGCCGGGCGATCTGATCTTCTTCAACACGACCGGGCGGCCGCATTCGCACGTGGGCATATACGTCGGCAAGCTGCGCTTCGTGAATGCGCCATCGACGGGCGGCACCGTGCGGCTCGACTATCTGACGAACCCCTATTGGGCGAAGCGCTTTGACGGCATCCGGCGCGTCGCGCCGCCGAAGGCCGCACCCACGCCGTTCGACGCGCCGACTTATCTGGCTTCGCCCGCGCCGGCTCCTGCCTATCCGCGGCAAACGCCACCTCCTCCGACAAACGCCGACGCCTTCGAACCGCCGCCCTCCACGCTCACCGCCGCGCAACGACAATCGCAGGCCGCGGGCGCGATCGCGCCTCAGACCGCCGCCGTCGTCAACGCGCCGCCCGATCCGATCCAGGCAGCCGCCGATGCCTTCGAGCCGCCGCCCCCCAGCTCGCGCGCCGCAGTTCAACAGGCGCGCGCCGCTCAGACCGCCGCCAAGTCCGACGATGCCGCCGAACCGCCCGTACGCGTGATGCGCGCCTCGACTGGTTCGATCGCCGCGCCCCGGCCCGCGCAAAGCGACGATCCCATCGCCCGTTTCGCCACCGGCACGAACTGACGCCCGCCACGCGTCTCTGCTATCGTGTTCCGATCATTCGTCGACGGAGCGCAACACCATGGACCTGGGACTCGCGGGCAAGGTCGTCCTGATCACGGGCGGCAGCAAGGGAATCGGATTTGCATGCGCTAAAGCGTTCGCGAGCGAAGGCGCGAAAGTCGCGATCGTCTCGCGCGATGCCGCGAATCTCGCCCGCGCCCGCGAGCAACTGGCGAGCGCGGGTTATCACGTCCATCTCGCGCGCGCCGATCTGCACGAAGCACACAGCGCCGAGGATGTGGTCGAGGAAGCGAGCGCCGCGCTCGGGCCGATCGATATTCTTATCAACAGCGCCGGCGCCGCCCGGCGCTACGATCCCGACACCCTCGATGCCGCGGCTTACAAAGCGGCCATGGACGCCAAGTACTTCTCCTACGTCTATCCGCAGCAGGTCGTGCTGAAGCGCATGGCCGAACGCCTGCGCAACGATCCCGGCGCCGAGCCTGGCGCGATCGTCAATATCGTCGGGATGGGCGGGAAGATCGCAACGGACATCCACATCGCGGGCGGCGCGGCCAATGCGGCGCTGATGCTCAATACCGTCGGCCTCGCTCATCATTATGCGAAGCTCGGCATTCGCATCAACGCGATCAATCCGGGCGCGACGCTCACCGAGCGCGTCGAGGAAGCCCTGGATCTGGAAGCGAAACGGCAAGGCGTCACGCGCGATCAGGTGCTCGCCGAAAGCCAGGCGAAAGTGCCCCTCGGGCGCTACGCGAAACCGGAGGAAATCGCCGACGTCGCGCTCTTTCTGGCGAGCCGCCGCGCGAGTTACGTGTCGGGCGCGATCATTCCGATGGACGGAGTGTCGTCGCCGATCATTTGATGCGCTCGGGCCGCGCGACGGTTCGGGGACCCGAGACGGGACACGACGCTTACAAGAAGCGGTGGCCGACCCACCAGCCCGCTGCGGCGAGCGCGGCGGAGGCGGGAATCGTCAGAATCCAGGCCCACACGATGTTGCCCGCGACGCCCCAGCGCACCGCGCTGAACTTCTGCGTCGCGCCCACGCCGACGATCGCGCCGGTGATCGTATGCGTCGTCGAAACTGGAATGCCGAGGAACGACGCGACGAAAAGCGTGATCGCCCCGCCCGTCTCCGCGCAGAATCCGCCGACCGGCTTCAACTTCGTGATTTTCTGGCCCATCGTGCGCACGATCCGCCAGCCGCCGAAGAGCGTCCCGAGACCCATCGACAGATAGCACAGGCCGATCACCCAGACCGGCGGCGCATCGGAGGCCGCCGACGCGTAGCCGGTCGCGATCAGCAGCATCCAGATGATGCCGATCGTCTTTTGCGCGTCGTTGCCGCCGTGGCCGAGCGAATACAGGCCTGCCGAGACAAGCTGCATGCGCCGGAAACGCCGGTCGACCTTCGAAGGCGGTGTGCGGAAATACAGCCACGACACGAGCAGCATGAAGAACGAGCCGAGCACGAAGCCGAGCAGCGGCGAGATGAAAATGAACGCGACCGTTTTCAGCAGCCCGTCCCAGTTGAGCGATCCCCAGCCCGACTTCGCGAGCGCGGCGCCGACGAGACCGCCGATGAGCGCGTGCGACGAGCTCGACGGAATGCCGTAGTGCCACGTGACGATATTCCAGCCGATCGCGCCGACGAGCGCGCCAAAGATCACGTAGTGATCGACGATCTCGGGATCGATGGTGCCTTTGCCGACGGTCGCCGCGACCTTCAGGTGAAAGATGAAATATGCAATGACGTTGAACGCAGCGGCGAATGCGACCGCCTGCTGTGGCTTGAGCACGCCGGTCGAAACGACCGTCGCAATGGAATTGGCGGCGTCGTGAAAGCCGTTCATGAAGTCGAACGCGAGCGCGACTATGACGAGCAAGGCGACTGCCCAGATGGCGAGTTGAATCGAATGCATCAGTTGGTGTTGTTTTGACCGGTCTTGAAATGCGCTGCCGGTTTGTCGTCCCGGTTTTTTCGTGTCCCGCCGCGCGCGGGCCCGCCGCGCGCCGGGGGCTTGGACGGCTTGGTCAGGCGTTTTCCAGCACGATGCCTTCGATGATGTTCGCGACGTCTTCGCACTTGTCGGTAATCGTCTCGAGCAGCTCGTAAATCGCCTTCAGCTTGATGAGCGTCTTCACGTCGTCTTCCTCGCGGAAGAGCTTCGACATCGCCGAGCGCAGCACGCGGTCGGCATCGGACTCCAGACGGTCGATTTCCTCGCAGATCTTCAGGATTTCGCTCGCGCGCTTCATGTCGGCCAGCAATTCGACGGCCTGCTGCACGCGTATCACCGTGCCGGTGCAGATATGCGCGAGCTGGCTGGCTTCCGACGTCACGGCGCGCACGTCGTACAGCGAAATGGCCGTCGCGACGTCCTCCATCAGATCGAGGATGTCGTCCATCGTCGTGATGAGCTTGTGGATTTCGTCGCGGTCGAGCGGCGTGATGAACGTCTTGTGCAGCAGGTCGATGGTCTCGTGCGTGAGCTTGTCGGCACGCTTTTCGTTCGCCTGGACGTTCTGCTTGTGGACCTCGGCATCGTCGAGGTTATCGATCAGCAGTTCGAGCTCGCGGCTCGCATCGACCATGCACTTCGCGTGCGCATTGAAGATCTCGAAGAATTTGCCCTCGGTGGGCATGAAACGACCAAACATGAAATTCCCGCTAAATGGGTCAGTGTTGACACAACATCAAACTGTCATATTGTACCTGTGCGTGTTATCCGACGCACCGCGCGTTCATGACGCGCGGCGGTGGTTGTCGGCAGGGATTGACAGTGATGCGATTCGGGGCTTATTCCCCGCCGTAGAAATTCTGCGCACCAGCGAAGTTGTCGAACTTCGTGTATTGGCCGTGGAACGTCAGGCGTACCGGCCCGATCGGACCGTTACGCTGCTTGCCGATGATGATCTCGGCGGTGCCCTTGTCAGGGCTGTCGGGGTTGTAGACTTCGTCGCGATAAATGAAGAGGATCACGTCCGCGTCCTGTTCGATAGCGCCGGATTCGCGCAAATCCGACATGATCGGGCGTTTGTTCGGACGTTGTTCGAGGCCGCGATTCAACTGCGACAGCGCGATCACCGGCACGTCGAGTTCCTTCGCGAGACTCTTGAGCGAGCGCGAGATTTCGGAGATTTCAGTCGCGCGGTTTTCGCCGCCGCCCGAGCCCGACATCAGTTGAAGGTAGTCGACGATGATCAGGCCGAGCTTGCCGCATTGGCGGGACAGACGCCGCGCGCGCGAGCGCAGTTCCATCGGATTGAGGCCGCCGGTTTCGTCGATGAAAAGCTGCGCCTCGCTCATTTTCTGCACCGCGTGCGTGAGCTTCGGCCAATCCTCATCCGTGAGACGGCCCGTGCGCATGCGGTGCTGATCCAGCCGGCCGACCGAACCCAGCATACGCATCGTCAGTTGCGTGCCCGGCATCTCCATCGAGAACACTGCGACGGGCAAGCCGTACTCCACCGCTACGTATTCGCCGATGTTCATGGAGAACGCCGTCTTGCCCATCGACGGGCGTCCCGCCACGATGATCAGCTCGCCGCCATGCATGCCAGAGGTCATGCGGTCGAGATCGACGAAGCCGGTCGGCGTGCCGGTCACATCACTCGGATTGGCCGTGTGGTACAGCGTGTCGATGCGCTCGACGACCTGCGTGAGCAGCGGCCCGATTTCCAGGAAGCCCTGCGTGCCGCGCGCCCCTTCTTCGGCGATCGAGAACACGCGCGCTTCGGCTTCATCGAGAATCTGACGAACTTCCTTGCCTTGCGGATTGAAGGCGTCGGCGGAGATTTCATCCGCGACCGACACGAGACGGCGCAGCACGGCACGGTCGCGCACGATCTCCGCGTAGCGGCGGATATTCGCGGCGCTGGGCGTGTTCTGCGCGAGCGCGTTCAGATACGCGAGCCCGCCTACTTCCTCGGCCTTGCCGGCCATCGTGAGCGCTTCGTAGACGGTGATCACGTCCGCCGGGCGCGTCGACGCGATCAGCTTGCCGATGTGCTCATAAATGATGCGATGGTCGTAGCGATAAAAATCGCCCTGGTGCATGACATCGGCGATGCGGTCCCATGCGGCGTTGTCCAGCAGCAGGCCGCCAATCACGGATTGCTCGGCTTCGATCGAATGCGGCGGGACCTTCAGCGCGTCGAGTTGCGGGTCTTTGGACGGAGCGTTCATGGGGTGGAATTATCGATTAATGTCGCGCGCTAGGCTACGTTCAGACGAAAAAAAGCGGAGCCATGAAAGGCTCCGCTTTTTCGTACCGCACGCGAGACCGGAGTCTCGCGAAAAACTTACGCGTGCTCGCCGAGCACCGACACGGTGACGTCGACCAGCACGTCCGTGTGCAGCGCCACTTGAACCGAATGGTCGCCGACCATCTTGAGCGGGCCTTGCGGCAGACGCACTTGCGCCTTTTCCACTTCGGCGAAGCCTTGCGACTTGAGTGCTTCAGCGATGTCCGCGTTCGTGACCGAACCGAACAGACGGCCGTCCACGCCCGCCTTTTGCGAGATCTGAACCGTGAAACCGTTCAGCTTTTCGCCTTGCTTTTGCGCGGCAGTCAGCTTCTCGGCGGCGACCTTTTCGAGCTCGGCGCGGCGAACTTCGAATTCGGCGATCGCGTCCTTCGTTGCGCGGCGTGCCTTCTTGCCGGGGATCAGGAAGTTACGTGCGTAGCCGTCCTTGACCTTGACGATATCGCCCAGGTTGCCCAGGTTGACGACCTTTTCCAAAAGAATGATTTGCATTTTTGGCTTTCCTTAGTGCGTCGTCTGATTAGGCCTTGTGCAGGTCGGTGTACGGCAGGAGCGCGAGGAAACGCGCGCGCTTGATCGCCGTGTCGAGCTGGCGCTGGTAGTGCGCCTTCGTGCCAGTCAGACGAGCCGGCGTGATCTTGCCGTTTTCGCCGATGAAGTCCTTCAGCGTTTCCGTGTCCTTGTAGTCGATGTACTCGACACCGGCTGCCGTGAAACGGCAAAACTTCTTGCGCTTGAAGAGCGGGTTTTGTTGCTGACGACGCTTGTCGAATTTCTTACCAGTCGGGCGGGGCATGATTAGTCCTTTCCAATGTCCTGCAATTCTGTGATGTGAAACACCAGGGTTCGCGCGTTACGGCTCTTTTTGGCCAGGAATCCGGTGAAGCGTGCTTCGACGCCCATCGGATAGTTTTCCAGCCTGCCGCTCGCCTCTCCAGCCGCAACCGCCTGCAGTGTCAGCTCGATCTTTCGGGCGATGCCCGCTTCGACGACTTCTGCCGCGTGTTGCAACGTGCAGCTTGCGATCGGGATGCCGGCGGGCGTGTACCGCACCGGTTCGCGCTCCACGACGCTTGCTGTCAGTTGCAGCCGGTTCACGAGATAGCTTCCCCTGGTGGCTTGACAGTTCGAAACTGTCCTTAAGCCTGCGCTTCGGACGGCTGGCTGGCCGCCTTCTTGGCTTCTTCGCGCTGCACTTCCTTCATCATCGGCGACGGGCCGGTTTCGGCCTTCTTCATCTTGACGATGAGGTGACGCAGAACGGCGTCGTTGAACTTGAACGCGTGTTCCAGTTCTTCGAGCGTAGCCTGGTCGCATTCGATGTTCATGCAGACGTAGTGAGCCTTCGCGAGTTTCTCGATCATGTAGGCCAGTTGGCGACGGCCCCAGTCCTCGATGCGGTGGATCTGGCCACCGTGCGACGTGATCGTGCTCTTGTAACGCTCGATCATCGCGGGCACTTGCTCGCTCTGATCGGGATGCACGATAAAGACGATTTCGTAATGACGCATGTTCACTCCTTGTAGCTACTTGTGGATTGAAGCCACCCGGGCGTCGGACCAGTGTGGCAAGTGAGAAGCCCGAAACTATAGCGCGAATCGGCTGGGCCGGCAAGTCAAATCGTCGGCTTTTCAAGCAGTTAGCGGCTGTGCTCGTGCGGCGGATGCGATTCGCCGGGAAGCGTCAGCGGACGGCTCCAGTAACCGGGCTGCGCATAGATTTCCTTAAGATAATCAATGAAATACCGCACGCGCGCCGGTACGTAGCGCTGTTGTGGATAGACCGCGAGGATGTCGTAGTCGGGCAGTTCGAATTCGTCGAGGACGGTTTCGAGTTCGCCCGACTCCAGTTGCCGCTGGATCTCCCAAGTCGAGCGCCAGCCGAGCCCCAGCCCTTCCGACGCCCAGCGGTGCAGCAACTCGCCGTCGTTGCAATCGAGGTTTCCGGTGACGCGAACCGTCACGACCTTGCCGCTACGCCGGAAATACCAGCCGCGGTTCTGTCCCCCCTGCAGATTGAACGCAAGGCAATTGTGATTCGGCAGGTCTTCGAGCGCTTTCGGCCGGCCGTGCTTCCTGAAGTAGGCAGGCGTGCCGCACACGACGCGCCGGTTGCTTGCGAGCTTGACGGCGACGAAATTCGGGTCGACCGCCCCGCCGATGCGAATCGACAGGTCATAGCCCTCGCGCACCAGATCGACGACGCGGTCGGTCAGATTGAACGACATCTGCAATTCGGGCTTGTCAGCGACGAACGCGGGCGCGTGCGGCGCGACGTGCATGCGCCCGAACGCCGCCGGCGCCGACACGATCAGATGTCCGCCCACCGCGCGCCGTCCCGCCGCGAGTTCGTTCTCTGCCTGATCCCATTCCGACAGCAGATTTTTGCAGCGGTCCAGAAACGCCGCGCCCTCTTCGCTCACGACGAGCCGCCTCGTCGAGCGATACATCAGCTTCACGCCGAGGCGCTTTTCGAGCGCGTCGATGCGCCTTCCGAGAATCACCGGCGACACGCCCTCCTCCAGCGCCGCCGCGGCCAGGCTGCCGGCTTCGGCCACGCGCACGAAGGTTTCTATCTGCTTGAAGCGGTCCATCTCTCGTCTCCAGCCGCCATATCGAGCGGAACGGACATTCGATACTTTTTGTTTGGGAAAAAGCGACTCCGGCTGATCTTATCAAACCTTTTTCACAGACTTAAAGTGCAACGGAACCCTGCTTGAATGCAGACAGCCATTTCGGATAGAGACCCCAGGAAGGAGACAACCATGCCCAAGATGAGAGCCGTCGACGCAGCCGTCCTCGTGCTGGAAAAAGAAGGAATCGACACCGCGTTCGGCGTGCCGGGCGCCGCCATCAACCCCTTCTACTCGGCGATGAAGAAGTCGGGCAGCATCAGCCACGTGCTCGCGCGCCACGTCGAGGGCGCCTCGCACATGGCCGAAGGTTATACCCGGGCCGCGCCCGGCAACATCGGCGTTTGCATCGGCACGTCGGGTCCGGCGGGCACGGACATGATCACGGGCCTCTACTCGGCCCAGGCGGATTCGATCCCCATTCTCGCCATCACCGGCCAGGCGCCGCGTGCGCGTCTGTACAAGGAAGACTTCCAGGCCGTCGACATCGAATCGATCGCCAAGCCGGTCACGAAGTGGGCCGTCACCGTGCGCGAGCCGGCGCTCGTGCCGCGCGTGTTCCAGCAGGCCTTCCATCTGATGCGCTCGGGCCGTCCGGGTCCGGTGCTGGTCGACCTGCCGATCGACGTGCAGCTCGCCGAGATCGAATTCGACATCGACACGTATGAGCCGCTGCCGGTCTACAAGCCGAAGGCAACGCGCGCGCAGATCGAAAAAGCGCTGACGATGCTCAACGACGCCGAAAAGCCGTTGATCGTCTCCGGCGGCGGCGTGCTGAATGCAGCGGCCGAAGATCTGCTCGTGCAGTTCGCCGAAACGCTCGGCGTGCCCGTCATTCCGACGCTCATGTCCTGGGGCGCGATTCCGGACGATCACCCGCTGATGGCCGGCATGGTCGGCCTGCAGACGTCGCACCGCTACGGTAACGCGACGATGCTCGCCTCCGACTTCGTGCTCGGCATCGGCAACCGCTGGG
The DNA here is from genome assembly GCF_023631305.1 of Caballeronia sp. INML3B. Taxonomy (NCBI): domain Bacteria; kingdom Pseudomonadati; phylum Pseudomonadota; class Betaproteobacteria; order Burkholderiales; family Burkholderiaceae; genus Caballeronia; species Caballeronia sp. INML3B. The sequence goes on along the minus strand of NZ_JALQDI010000008.1, from coordinate 17,821 downwards.
CGAACCGCCATACCGGCAGCGTCGAGGTTTACACCAAGGGCCGTAAGTTCGTGCACGTGGATATCGAGCCGACGCAGATCGGCCGCGTGTTCGGACCGGACCTCGGCATCGTGTCGGATGCGAAGGCCGCGCTCGAACTGTTCGTCGAAGTGGCGAAGGAATGGAAGGCCGCCGGCAAGCTGAAGGACCGCCGCGCGTGGGTCGCCGACTGCCAGCAGCGCAAGCGCACGATGCTGCGCAAGACGCACTTCGACAACGTCCCGATGAAGCCGCAGCGCGTCTACGAAGAGATGAATCTCGCGTTCGACCGCGACACCTGCTTCGTCACGACGATCGGTCTGTCGCAGATCGCGGGCGCGCAGTTCCTGCACGTCTTCAAGGCGCGTAACTGGATCAACTGCGGCCAGGCCGGCCCGCTCGGCTGGACGATTCCCGCTGCGCTCGGCGTGCGTGCCGCGGACCCGCAACGCAAGATCGTCGCGCTCTCGGGCGACTACGACTTCCAGTTCATGATCGAAGAGCTCGCGGTCGGCGCGCAATTCAAGCTGCCGTACGTGCACGTGGTCGTGAACAACTCGTACCTCGGCCTGATCCGTCAGGCGCAGCGCGGCTTCGACATGGACTATTGCGTGCAGCTCGCGTTCGACAATATCAATGCGCCTGAGCTCGAAGGCTATGGCGTGGATCACGTCGCGGTCGCCGAAGGTCTCGGCTGCAAGGCGCTGCGCGTGCACAAGCCGGAAGACATCGCACCGGCGCTCAAGCAGGCGCAGGCGCTGGCTGCCGAACATCAGGTGCCGGTCGTCGTCGAGATGATTCTCGAGCGCGTGACGAACATCGCGATGGGCACCGAGATCGACGCGATCAACGAATTCGAGGAGCTCGCCGCGAGCAAGGTCGATGCACCGACCGCAATCACGCCGCTCGACTGAGTATCGCCGCCGCGTGTCGAACGACCGGACCGCGCGGCGCACATCCACTGACCGACCATCAGGACAAAATAATGCCGAAATTTGCTGCGAACCTGACCATGCTGTTCAACGAAGTCCCGTTCCTCGACCGCTTTGCCGCGGCGGCGAACGCGGGCTTCAAGGCGGTCGAGTTCCTGTTCCCTTACGCGTTCTCGATCAGCGACATCCAGAGGCGCCTGAAGGACAACGACCTGCAGATCGTGCTGCATAACCTGCCCGCGGGCAACTGGGAAGCGGGCGAGCGCGGTATCGCCTGCCTGCCGGATCGCGTCGCGGAGTTCCGCGAAGGCGTGCCGCGCGCGATCGAATATGCCAAGGCGCTGAACGTGCCGCAACTGAATTGCCTCGTCGGCATTCCGACGGCGGGCGTCTCGGCGGAACAGGCGCGCACGACGATCATCGAGAATCTGCGTTTTGCGGCAGACGCCCTGAAGAAGGAAGGCATCAGGCTGCTAGTCGAGCCGTGCAACGCGTACGACATTCCGGGCTTCGCGCTCAACCGTTCGAAAGAAGGACTGGATGTGATCCGCGCGGTCGGCTCGGACAATCTGTTCCTGCAGTACGACATCTATCACATGCAGCGCATGGAAGGCGAACTCGCGGCGACGATCAGGAAGAACCTGCCGCAGATCGCGCATATCCAGCTCGCCGACAACCCCGGCCGCAACGAGCCGGGCACGGGCGAAATCAACTACGCGTATCTGTTCGGCCTGCTCGACGAGATTGGTTATCAAGGCTGGATCGGCTGCGAGTACAAGCCGCTCAATGGCACCGAAGCGGGCCTCGGCTGGCTGCAAAGCATCGGCGGCGTGAAAGCCACCGCTGCCGCTTAAATCTGACACACAGGAGGAGCTGGAAGCATGGCAACCATCGGTTTCATCGGTCTCGGCATCATGGGCGCGCACATGGCGCGCAATCTCATCAAGGGCGGTCACAAGCTCGTCGTGAACGGCAAGTATCCGGTGCCGGACGATATCCGCGCGCAGACGCAGGTCGTCGCGGATTCCACCGCGGTCGCGCAGGAAAGCGAGATCGTCATCACGATGGTGCCCGACACGCCCGATGTCGCCAATGTGCTGTTCGCCGATGACGGCGTCGCGAAGGGTCTCACGAAGGGCAAGCTCGTGATCGACATGAGCTCGATCGCCCCGCTCGACACGCAGGAGTTCGCGAAGAAGATCAACGCGCTCGGCTGCGACTATCTCGACGCGCCGGTGTCCGGCGGCGAAGTCGGCGCGCGTGAAGCGACGCTCACGATCATGGTCGGCGGTCCCGAGAAGTCGTTCGAGATCGCAAAGCCTTTGTTCGAACTGATGGGCAAGAACATCTCGCTCATCGGCGACAACGGTGCGGGTCAGACGTGCAAGGTCGCGAACCAGATCATCGTCGCGCTGAACATCGAGGCGGTCGCGGAAGCGCTGCTGTTCGCGGCACGTTCGGGCGCCGATCCGGAGCGCGTGCGTAAAGCACTGATGGGCGGTTTCGCATCGTCGCGCATCCTCGAAGTGCATGGCGAGCGCATGACGAAACGCACGTTCAATCCGGGCTTTCGTATCGAGCTGCATCAAAAGGATTTGAACCTCGCGCTCGACGGCGCGCGCAAGATGGGCCTCGCCCTGCCCCACACGGCGAGCGCGCAGCAATTGTTCAGCGTATGCGCCGCGAACGGCGGAAAGGCGTGGGATCACTCGGCGCTCGTGCGTGCGCTCGAAATCATGTCGAACTTCCAGGTGGCCGAAGAGCCGCAGCAGGCCAAGGCTGCTGCGTGATTCGTATCGCCTGAACCGTGGGGCGTCCCGCGTATGGGCACGCGGGACAAATGTCGCTCTGGGCTGAGGGCGGCAAAGTGGGGTCCGAGAGCGGCACCCGGCGGTGCGCCGGGTAAGCCTTGGTCGGTCAGACGGTTTGTCGTCGGGTGTCCGCGTCGGATTGTTGCAGTTTGTGTCTTACTGCTGAAGCATGAGCGGTGTACAAATCCTTTTGTGAAAACTCAGAACTATCTGGTGGTCATCGCGACTAATCTGCCTAGACTTCGCGAGCCGTAACACCAGTGTTAATCAAGGAGTTGAACAATGGGAATCCTCAGCTTTATCAAGGAAGCAGGTGAGAAACTCTTCGGCGCAGTCTCGTCGAAGGCTGAAGCGGCGCCGGCCGCGGCGCCTGTCGATGTCGCGGCGCTGAATCAGAAAGCGGGCGAAGCCATCGCGACGTACATCCGTTCGCAGGGTCTCAATGCGGACAATCTGGATGTGAAGTATGACGGCGCGTCGCATACCGTGACCGTGTCGGGCCAGGCGCCGGATCAGGCGACGAAGGAAAAGATTCTCGTCGCGGCGGGCAATGTGCAGCACGTCGACAAGGTCGATGACCAGTTGACCGTGCCCAGTAGCGAGCCCGAGTCGCAGTATTACACCGTCGTGTCGGGCGACAATCTTTGGAAGATCGCCGAGAAATACTATGGCAACGGCTCGAAGAACGATGTGATCTTCGAAGCGAATAAGCCGATGTTGAAGAGTCCGGACAAGATTTATCCAGGGCAGGTGCTGCGTATTCCGGCGGCGAACTGATTTTTCTTGGTTTCGACGATTCGAACGCGGACTTCGGTTCGCGTTTTTTTGTCTTGCAATCAATCAAACAAAACAAAAACTAGTAAGCATCGAAAACGCGCTGCAGGTCTCCGACCCCCGAAGCCAGAGCAAGCATCAACAACACCCGCGCCTTATAGGCATTAAGCGTCCCCGCACTGACGCTCCCGAGCGCGTCATCATTCGCGGCGCCGTTGCGCATCACATGCCCCGACCCCACGCGCGACGCGCGCACCACCGCGACGCCCTGCCTTACCGCATCGGCGAGCGCCTGCGTGAGCGTCGCATGCATCGAGCCGTTGCCCGTGCCCGCGACGACGATCCCGCGCACACCCGCCGCCACGAGGGCATCGACCATCACGCGCGATGCATCCGCGTAACTCGCGACGATCTCGACCATCGGCCATTCATCGGTCACGGAAAACTCGCTGGCAGTGGTATGCGGCCGCACGACCGTACGCTGAAACTCGACGCGCCCGTCCTGCACGAAGCCGAGCACGCCGGTCTCGGGCGAACGGAACGCATCGACCGCGTAGGTGCTCGTCTTGGTGACATCGCGTGCGCAGTGGATCTGATTATTGAATGCGACGAGCACGCCCTTGCCCGCCGCGTCCTTCGAGGCCGCGACCGTCACCGCGTTCAGCAGATTGAGCGGGCCATCGGCGGACAGCGCGGTCGATGGACGCATCGCCGCCGTCAGCACGACAGGCTTCGCGTGCTTCACGGTGAGATGCAGCAGATACGCGGTTTCTTCGAGCGTATCGGTGCCATGCGTGACGACGACGCCATCGATATCGTCCTGCGCGAGCAGTTCATTGACGCGCGAGGCGAGCGCGGTCCACAGCGCAACGCTCATGTCCTTGCTGTCGATGCTCGCGATCTGCTCGGCGTGAATGCGCGCGACTGTACCTAGCGCGGGTACGGCATCGAGCAATTTGTCGACGCCGACGACGCCCGCCTTGTAGCCCGCCGTCTTCGATGCATCACCGGCGGACCCGGCGATGGTGCCGCCCGTTGCCAGCACGGCAATGCGAGGGAGAGAGGAAGTATTCATGCCGGCGATTGTAAATCAGCCGGCATGTGAATCACGCCGTTTCGCGAAGCTGGGCCGCGATCTGCGCTTCTTCGAGTTGCGGCGCGAACATCTCGATCAATCGATACGCGTACGCCCGCAGGAACGCGCCCTTTCTCAGCCCGACGCGCGTCGTGCTGGCCTCGAAAAGATGCTGCGTGTCGAGCGCGACAAGCTCGGTGTCCCGCTTCGCGTCGTAGGCCATCGCCGCGACAATGCCGATGCCCATGCCCAGCTCGACATACGTCTTGATGACGTCGGCATCGATCGCGGTCAGCACGATATCGGGAATCGCGCCCGCGCTCGCGAACGCCTGATCGACGTGCGAGCGGCCGGTGAAGTCCTGGTCGTAGGTGACGATCGGATATTCGGCGATCTGCTCGAGCGTGATGTTCTCGCGGCCGACGAGCGGATGATCCTTCGGCACGACGACCGTGTGATGCCACGAATAGCACGGAAACGTGACGATGTCCGGGTAACGGTCGAGCGCTTCGGTCGAGATGCCGATATCCGCCTCGCCATTGATGATCATCTGCGCGATCTGCTGCGGGCTGCCCTGGCGCAACGCGAGATGCACCTTGGGGAACACTTCCGTGAACTGGCGGATGACCTTCGGCAGCGCGTAACGCGCCTGCGTGTGGGTCGTCGCGACGACCAGGTGGCCGTTGTCCTGATCCGCGAACTGGCGCGCGACGCGCCGCAGGTTCTCGGCGTCGAGCAGCATGCGCTCGATCAGCTGATGCACCTCCTTGCCCGGCTCGGTGAGTCCCGTGAGACGTTTGCCGCGTCGAATGAAGATATCGACGCCGAGCTCGTCCTCGAGATCCTTGATCTGTTTCGACACGCCGGATTGCGACGTGTAGAGCACGTTGGCGACCTCCGTCAGATTCATGTTCTGACGCACGGCCTCGCGCACGAAGCGCAGTTGCTGAAAATTCATGTGAACCTCTCCGCGATCCTTTTATGTCGTTATGTCATTGCGCCGGCGATGGCGCCGGAAAGACCCGCAGCGCGCGTGGCACGGCCGTCACGCCATCGCCGATATCGAGCTTGAGCGCGCGCCATGCCTCCCGATCCAGCTCCGCCTCGATCACGCTGCCCGCGCTGCCTTCGAGCTCGACGCGCACCGAGCCGCCCAGCGTCACGACGCGCCGCACGCCGACCACGATGCCATCGCGATGCGCGCCGTCGGCGGGATACAGTGCGAGATCATGCGGGCGCACATACGCAAGCGCCCGGCCGCTGAAATGCGCCTGTGTGGCGATCGGGCTCGCGGCGCCATCGGCGACGAAGCCGTTCGCATCGACATTGCCCTGTAGCCGGTTCGCCGCGCCGAGAAACTCGTACACGAACGACGTCTGCGGATGATCGTACACGTCCTGCGGGCTACCTACCTGCTCCACCCGCCCATGATTCATCACGACGATGCGGTCCGCCACTTCGAGCGCCTCTTCCTGGTCATGCGTGACGAAGAGTGTCGAGATATGCAGATCGTCGTGCAGGCGGCGCAACCAGCTGCGCAGTTCCTTGCGCACTTTCGCGTCGAGCGCCCCGAACGGCTCGTCGAGCAGGAGCACTTTCGGCTCGACGGCGAGCGCGCGTGCGAGCGCGATGCGCTGCCGCTGTCCGCCCGACAGCTCGGACGGAAAACGTTCGGCGAGCCAGTCGAGCTGCACGAGCTTCAGCAGTTCATGCACTTTCTCGCGGATCGCGGCTTCGCTCGGACGCTCGCGGCGCGGCTTCACACGCAGGCCGAACGCGACGTTCTCGAACACCGTCATGTGCCTGAAGAGCGCGTAATGCTGGAACACGAAGCCGACTTGCCGCTCGCGCGCGCCGACTGCCGCGACGTCCTCTCCATGCAGCACGACTTGTCCCGCATCGGCGAACTCGAGGCCTGCGATGACCCGCAGCAGCGTGGTCTTGCCGCAGCCGGAAGGCCCGAGCAGCGCGACCAGTTCGCCTGCAGGAAAATCCAGCGTGACGTTGTCGAGCGCGGTGAAATCGCCGAAGCGTTTTTGCAGATTGCGAACGATGATGCTCATGATGTTGTCGGCCTCTTCAATGCTGTGCGGGTTTCCGGGCTTCGCTGACGGCTTGCGACATGCGCCGCTCCGCGAGGAGCTTGAGCGCGAGCGTGACGAGCGCGAGCAGCGCGAGCAGCGACGCCACCGCGAACGCGGCCGAGAAGTTGTATTCGTTATAGAGAATTTCGACGTGCAGCGGCATCGTGTCGGTCTGGCCGCGGATGTGGCCCGACACGACCGATACCGCGCCGAACTCGCCCATCGCGCGGGCGTTGCAGAGGATCACGCCGTAGAGCAGGCCCCACTTCACGTTGGGCAGCGTCACGCGCCTGAAGATCTGCCAGCCCGATGCACCGAGCACGTGCGCCGCTTCCTCTTCGTCGTTGCCCTGCGCCTGCATCAGCGGAATCAGCTCGCGGGCGACGAACGGGAACGTCACGAAGATGGTCGCGAGCACGATGCCCGGCACCGCGAAGATGATCTGCACGTCATGCGCGGCGAGCCACGGGCCGAACCAGCCCTGCGCGCCGAAGATCAGTACGTAAATGAGACCCGAGATCACCGGCGAGACCGAGAACGGCAAATCGATGAGCGTGGTCAAGAGCGCCTTGCCGCGGAAGTCGAACTTCGCGATCGCCCACGACGCCGCCAGTCCGAACACGACATTCAGCGGCACGGCGATCGCGGCGGTGACCAGCGTGAGCTTGATCGCGGACCACGCATCCGGATCCTTCAGCGACTCGAAGTAATAGTCGATGCCTTTCGCGAATGCCTGCACGAACACCGCGACGAGCGGGACCACGAGAAAGAGCGCAAGAAACACGAGCGCGATGCCCGTGAGCAGCCAGCGCACGGCACGCGGCTCGGTGACGGGGTTGAGGCTGTGCTTGCGCACGCGCACGGGTGCGTGCACCGGAAGCGCCTTGCTATCGGGCGTGCTCATGCGTGACCTCCGCCCGGATGTCCGACGTGCAGCGAAGGGCCGGCCGCGACGGCAGGCGCCGCGCCCGTCCTGCTCGTGCGCCGCTGCAGGAACCACTGCAGCGTATTGATGAAGAGCAGCATCAGGAACGACACGCACAGCATCACGACGGCGAGCGCGGTCGCGCCGGCATAGTCGTACTGTTCGAGCTTCGTGATGATGAGCAGCGACGTGATCTCGGATTTCATCGGCACATTGCCCGCGATGAAGATCACCGAGCCGTACTCGCCGAGTGCGCGCGCGAACGCGAGCGCGAAACCCGTCAGTAGCGCGGGAAAGACCGAAGGCAGCACGACGCGGCGAAACGTCAGCCAGCGCGTCGCGCCAAGGCACGCGGCGGCCTCTTCCTGCTCCCGTTCGAATTCTTCCAGCACGGGCTGAACCGTGCGCACGACGAAAGGCAAGCCGATGAACGTCAGCGCGACGAGCACGCCCAGCGGCGTGAAGGCGACCTTGATGCCGAGCGGCGCGAGATATTGCCCGATCCAGCCGTTGCCCGCATAGACCGCGGCGAGCGAGATGCCCGCGACGGAAGTCGGCAGCGCAAACGGCAGATCGACGATCGCATCGACGATGCGCTTGAACGGAAACGTGTAGCGCACAAGCACCCACGCGACGAGAAAGCCGAACACCGCGTTGATGAGTGCGCCGCCGAGCGCCGCGCTGAACGTGAGCCGATACGACGCGAGCACGCGCGGCGAGGTCACTGCGCGTACGAACTGCGCCCAGTCGAGCGTCGCCGTCTTCGCGAAGGTGGCGGCGAGCGGAATCAGCACCACGAGGCTCAAGTACGCCACCGTGATGCCGAGCGTCAGGCCGAACCCGGGAAGCGCGCTCGGCTTCTTGAATGTGAGGGTCGTCATCCTTGATTGATCCTTTTTTGCGCCGGGGTGAGGCGCGTTGCTGCTTCGGGCGCGCGGCGTCATGGATGCGCCGCGTCGCCCGCTTCTTCTGTTACTGCGGTTGATAGATCGAATCGAACACGCCGCCGTCCGCGAAATGCGTCTTCTGCGCCTTGGTCCAGCCGCCGAACGTGTCGTCGATGGTGTAGAGCTTCAGCTTCGGAAACTGCTTGGTGAGTTCGGCGGGCACCTTGTCCGAGCGCGGCCGATAAAAGTTGCGTGCGGCGATCTGCTGTCCTTCGTCGCTATACAGGTACTTGAGATAGGCATCGGCGAGCTTGCGCGTGCCGTGCTTGTCGACGACCTTGTCGACCACCGCGACCGGCGGTTCCGCGAGGATGCTCACCGTCGGCACGACGATCTCGAACTTGTCGGTGCCGAACTCTTTCACCGAAAGGAACGCTTCGTTTTCCCACGCGATCAGCACGTCGCCCTGGCCGCGCTGCACGAAGCTCGTCGTGGCGCCGCGCGCGCCGGAATCGAGCACGCCGGCATTCTTATAGAGCTTCGTCACGAAATCTTTCGCGGTCTGCTCGTTGCCGCCCGGCTTGTGCTGCGCATACGCCCACGCCGCGAGGTAATTCCAGCGCGCGCCGCCCGAGGTCTTGGGGTTCGGCGTGACGATCGACACGCCGGGCTTCGTCAGATCGTCCCAGTCCTTGATGTGCTTCGGATTGCCTTTGCGCACGAGGAACACGATCGTCGACGTGTACGGCGACGCGTTGTCCGGCAGGCGCTTTTGCCAATCCGCGCCGACGAGTCCCTTGGAGGCGAGCGCATCGATGTCGTAAGCGAGCGCGAGCGTGACGACGTCGGCCTGCAGACCGTCGAGCACCGCGCGAGCCTGTCCGCCCGAGCCGCCGTGCGATTGCTTGAAGGTCACCGTCTCGCCGGTATCGGCCTTCCACTTTTTCGCGAACGCCTGATTGAAGTCCTGATACAGCTCGCGGGTCGGGTCGTATGAGACGTTCAGAAACGACGTCTGCGCGAAGGCCGACGCGGCCATCCCAACGCCCGCCGCCGTCAGCGCCGCCGCCGCGAGCAGGCGCCGCGCGCCTTTGCCCAATCCCAGTCTGATGCTTTGCATTCCCCGTTCTCCGTCTTATCGAATTGACGGAATCAGTCTATCGAGGCGTCTATATGATTAGAAATAATCGTTATTCACTTTTTTATACGTAAAACTGCTAAGAACGATATTCCTGGATGGAAAAAGCGATCGCGGCCGCTAAGCGTGCGCGCGGCAGCCGCAGACGGGCGAACTTAAAGTAAAGCTTGAAAAGCGCGAAATACTGTATAAAAATACAGTCATCTGTCCATCCATACAGTGCACCAAGGGCCCGAGCCAGTGACCAAGACATCAAAACTTACCGCGCGGCAGCAGCAGGTGTTCGAACTGATCCAGCGCGCGATCGACCGCACGGGCTTTCCGCCGACGCGCGCCGAGATTGCGGCGGAACTCGGCTTCAGCTCGGCGAATTCCGCGGAGGAGCACTTGCGGGCGCTGGCGCGCAAGGGCGTGATCGAACTCGCGGCGGGCTCGTCGCGCGGCATCAGGCTGCTCGGCGATGCCTCGCGCTCCGATCGTTCGGAGGACATGCCCCATCAATTCACGCTGCCGCATCAGAGCATCATGCAGCTGTCGCTGCCGCTCGTCGGGCGTGTCGCGGCCGGGAGTCCGATCCTCGCGCAGGAACACATCTCGCAGCATTACGCCTGCGACCCCGCGCTCTTTTCCAGCCGGCCGGACTATCTGCTGAAAGTGCGCGGCCTCTCGATGCGCGACGCCGGCATCCTCGACGGCGACTTGCTGGCCGTGCAGAAGCGCACCGAAGCGAAAGACGGACAGATCGTGGTCGCGCGTCTCGGCGACGACGTGACGGTCAAACGCTGGAAACGCCGTCCGGACGGCGTCGAGCTCATCGCCGAAAACCCGGACTACGAGAATATTTTCGTGCGCTCCGGCAGCAGCGATTTCGCGCTGGAAGGCATCGCGGTCGGGCTGATTCGTTCAGGCGAGTTCTGAGGTCTCCGCGCGACATGGGCGGGAAGCGAAAGTCGGAGGCAAATCATTCGCTCACTTTCGCAACGGGACAAGAAATGTCTCATTGACATCGCAAGATAGCCTCACCAACCGCTTTCGACGTTCAGTCGAGCCGGTTCAAACATAACAAGCATGACGGCCGCCGTGCGCGGTGCGCCGCGGTGCGTCCTATCGTCTGGAGAGTCATCATGGAACGTTTTGCCCGGCTGCTGCCCTTCCGTCAATTCGGCCGCCTGCGCCATCTGCGCGCGCTGATCGCCTGCGGCATGCCGCGCGCCGAAACTACGTCGGATCTCTTCGACGAAATGCCCGCGCTGCCGTCCCAGCAGCCGGCTTTCGCGCGCGTGTCGTTGAACAGCACAGTGCATGCGGAGCCGGAACAGCGCGCGCCGGTGCGTGTCTATCGCGGCCAGTCACGCGTGATTCTGGTAGGCAAGATCGACGAAGTGTCGCGCATGATCGACCGTTGCATCGCGGAGGAAAACGCGGGGCTCACCGGCGGCATCCTCGCCTGAAACGAGGCGCACCGCCCGCAGAATGTGAATTAACGGGATTTATCACGCGCCTGCGAGGTCAATTTCAGATTCACGTTTTGCAGAGAGGCTTCGCCGTCGCATGTCCCGCACTAGCCGCTCCGTCGCCGCCGCAGTCGTCGTCCTGATTCTCGCCGCGGCGCTCGCTTTTATCTATGCGTCGCCTTACATCGCGCTGAACCGCGTAAAACGCGCAGCCGATGCGCGCGATGCGCAGACCGTCAACGAGTACGTCGATTTTCCCGCGCTGCGCGCGAGCCTCAAGGAGCAGGTCGGCGCGCTGCTCACGCGCCGCGTCGATATACAAAAGAGCGGCAATCCGCTCGCGATCATCGGGGCGATGATCGGCGCAGCGCTCGTCGGTCCTCTGGTGGACTCCTATGCGACACCGGACGGCGTCGCGGCGATTCTGAACGGCATTCCGCCGCGCGGCGATCCGGGCGAGCAGCCGCCGCCGGCCGGGAGCGGCTCATCGGCGGCGCACCCGGACGCGCCGGCCCCCGGCGTCACGACCGCGCAGCAGACACCGAAGGTGCCGCCCCAGACCACGGCCGGTTATCGAAGCCTGAACACGTTCGTCGTCACGTATCAGCACGGCGCCGGAGATGCGCGTTACTCGGCGATCTTCCATCGCTACGGCCTCATGACATGGAAGCTCGTCGCGGTCGATCTCAACGGGTGACGCGTCGAACGTCCTCTTCAGGCGCCGGCTTCGGCCTTGACCGGTTTCGCGGCGTAGGCCGCTTCATCTTCGGCCTCCGCCGATTCACCGGCCTGACAGACGGCTACAAGAATGCTGCACTTCACGCGGTCGAGCAACGGAGTGTTGCCCGCGCCCATCCACCAGCGCGCGAGACCGTTGCGGCAGCGATGCCCCACCACGACGAGATCGACCTGAAGGCTTTCCGCAAGCGCCGCGATTTCGTCGATCGGGTGCCCGAACGCGAAGTGTCCCTGCGCCTGAAGACCCCGCTCGCGCAGCCAGTCGACGCCTTCCTGCAAAATATCGCGCGCGGCCTCCTCGAAGCGTCCGCAGGCCATATCGGTTAGCAGTCCGGCGCTCTGCGCAATGCTCGATCGCATGTCCACCACCGCGAGGACGTGCGTCTCGGCATTCAGGTCCAGCGCGAGATTCGCGCCTTGCCGCAATGCCTTGCGACCCTCTCTGGAACCGTCATAGCAGAGCAGGATTTTTCGGTAGCTTTCCATCATGACCTCCCTGGCCAACTTGCCCTTCGCGCCCGCTCGATGCGACCACAGCGCGATTTACCCGCGGCGTTGCTTCATCATCGTGTGTCGCCACATGCGTGGCAACGCTGGAAAACGCTTACCGGCGCGAACATGCTAGCTCGCACCGTGCCAGAACTCTGAACACGCCAACGGACAAGCCTCTGGCACTTTCGGCCGGAACCGGTTCAACGCTCGCCGCACAGGTTTGAAACGCGCCCGCCGCACGCGGTTGCACGCCAGGCATCGCCTTGGTGCAATGGATTACACTAGCCCGCTGGATTTCCCCACGCGGTTTTCCCGGCACGAATGCATGACTGATCAAACATTGCAACAGCGCACTGCACGCGGGTCCGATGAAAGCGGCGCGCCCGCCATCGAGTTCAGCGAAGTAAGGAAGCACTACGGTGAACGCACCGTCGTCGATGGTCTCTCGTTCGATGTGCGGCCCGGCGAATGTTTCGGACTGCTCGGCCCGAACGGCGCGGGCAAGACGACGACGCTCAAGATGCTGCTCGGCATCACCTCGCCCGATAGCGGCGCGATTCGTCTCGTCGGCGAGCCGGTCCCCGCGCGCGCCCGGTTCGCGAGAGAACGCGTGGGCGTCGTGCCGCAGTTCGACAACCTCGATCCCGATTTCACGGTGCGCGAAAACCTGACTGTCTTCGGCCGCTACTTTGGTCTGACCGGCGCGCGCATGGATGCGCTCGTGCCTTCGCTGCTCGAATTCGCGCGTCTGGAGAGCAAGGCGAATGCGCGCGTCGGCGAATTGTCGGGCGGCATGAAGCGGCGTCTCACGCTCGCGCGCGCGCTCGTCAACGATCCCGATGTCCTCGTGATGGATGAACCAACGACCGGACTCGATCCGCAAGCGCGGCATCTCATCTGGGAGCGCCTGCGCTCGCTGCTCACGCGCGGCAAGACCATCCTTCTGACGACGCATTTCATGGAAGAAGCCGAACGTCTGTGCGACCGCGTCTGCGTGATCGAGGAAGGCCGCAAGATTGCCGAAGGACGTCCGCACGATCTCATCGAATCGGTGATCGGCTCGGATGTCATCGAGATTTACGGGCCCGATCCGCAGGCGCTCGCGACGGAACTCGAGCCGTTCGTCGAGCGCATGGAAGTGAGCGGCGAAACGCTCTTTTGCTACGTGGACGATCCGCAGCCCGTGCATGCGCGCGTGAAAGGCCGCGCGGACGTGCGCTATCTGCATCGTCCGGCGAATCTCGAAGATGTTTTCCTGCGTCTCACGGGACGGGAAATGGTGGACTGACTCAATGGATACGCTCGAACCATCCCGCATCGACAAGAACAAGAAACGCGAGCGGGCGCAGCCGAAACACGCGCAAAGCGTGACGCCGCTAGCCAGCGCGCTGCCCGCCAATGCAACGCACTGGATGTCGGTCTGGCGGCGCAACTATCTCGTCTGGAAGAAGCTCGCGATTGCCTCGATGATCGGCAATCTCGCCGACCCCATGATCTATCTCTTCGGCCTGGGACTGGGTCTCGGGCTGATGGTCGGGCATGTCGACGGTGTGTCGTACATCGCGTTTCTCGCGGCGGGCACGGCGGCATCGAGCGTGATGATGTCCGCGAGCTTCGAGGCGATGTACTCGGGCTTCTCGCGCATGCACGTTCAGCGCACGTGGGAAGCCATCATGCATACGCCGCTCACGCTCGGCGACATCGTGCTCGGTGAGATCGTATGGGCCGCGAGCAAGTCGGTGCTCTCTGGCGTGGCGATCATGATCGTCGCGGGCGTGCTCGGCTATGCGAGCTTTCCGTCGATGCTGATCGCGCTGCCCGTCATCGCGCTGACGGGACTCGCGTTCGCCAGCACCGCGATGGTCATCACCGCGCTCGCGCCGAGCTACGACTTCTTCATGTTCTATCAGACGCTCGCGCTCACGCCGATGCTCTTGCTCTCCGGCGTGTTCTTTCCGATCGCGCAACTGCCCGCGCTCGCTCAGCGCGTCACGCAGGTACTGCCGCTCTTTCACGCGGTCGAACTGATCCGCCCCGCGATGCTCGGCCGCCCGTTCGACGGCGCAGCCCTCCATGTGCTCGTGCTGTTCGCGTATGCGCTCGTGCCGTTCTTCCTGTGCGCATGGCTCTTCCGGCGGCGCATGATGAAATGAAAAACGGCGATGGACCGCTCAAGTCCATCGCCGTATTTACACCGTCGACGAAGCAACGCTACTTCGCGGGAAACTCGTGATGTCCGCCGAAGCCGAAGCGCATTGCCGAAAGCATGCGTTCGGGGAACGATTCGGCATCGCGCGAACGGAAGCGCGTGTAAAGCGCCGCCGACAGCACCTGCGCGGGCACCGCTTCCTCGATCGCCGCCTCGATCGTCCAGCGCCCTTCGCCGCTGTCCGCGACTTCCGCCGAGAAGCGCTCGAGCGTGCCGTCGCTGGCGAGCGCGCCCGCGGTCAGATCGAGCAGCCATGACGACACCACGCTGCCGCGCCGCCATACTTCGGCGATATCCGCAAGATCGAGCGTATAGCGTTCGCCTTCCGCGAGGTCCTTCGACTCCTTGTGCCTCAGGATGTGAAAGCCTTCGGCATACGCCTGCATCAGACCGTACTCGATGCCGTTGTGGACCATCTTCACGAAGTGCCCCGAACCGACCGGTCCGCAATGCATGTAGCCATTCTCGACGCGCGGATCGCGCCCTTCGCGGCCGGGGGTCTCGGGAATGTCGCCGCGTCCCGGCGCGAGTGTCGCGAGAATCGGATCGATCCGGCGCACGACCGCCTCATCGCCGCCGATCATCATGCAGTAGCCGCGCTCCAGTCCCCAGATGCCGCCCGACGTGCCGACATCGACGTAATGGATGCCCTGCTCGCGCAACTGCGCGGCGCGGCGGATATCGTCTTTATAGAAGCTGTTGCCGCCGTCGATGATCACGTCGTCCGCGCCGAGAATCTTGTGCAGATCGTTGAGCGTGTCTTCGGTGATCTTCCCCGCGGGCAGCATCAGCCAGACGACGCGCGGCGCGGCCAGCTTCGCGACGAGATCGCCCAGGTCCTTCGCGCCCGTCGCGCCGTCGCTTGCGAGCGCTTCGGTCGCTTGCGGATTGTGATCGTACGCGACGCAGGCATGCCCGCCGCGCATCAGCCGCCGCCCGATGTTGCCGCCCATGCGCCCCAGTCCCACGATGCCGATCTGCATGATGATTCACTCCTTGCCGTTGGATTTCACGCGTTCGATCTGCTTCTTCGCGGCTTCGTAGACCGCTTCCGGCGTGAAGCCGAACTTGCTCTTCAACGCCTTCAACGGCGCCGATGCGCCGAATGTGTGCATCACGATCTGGGTTCCCAGTCGGCCGACATAGCGATCCCAGCCGAGCGTCGCGGCCTGCTCGACGCAGACGCGCGCATTCACGTCCGGCGGCAGCACCGAGTCCTTGTACGCCGTATCCTGCTTCTCGAAGATGTCCCACGACGGCATGGACACGACGCGCGCCGCGATGCCTTCGGCCTTCAGTTTTTCGTAGGCCTCGACGCACAGCGACACTTCACTGCCGGTCGCGAGCAGGAGAACCTCGGGCTTCTTGCCGCCTTCGGCATCGGCGAGCACATACGCGCCATGCTTCACGCCATCAGCCGATGCGTACTTCTTGCGATCGAAAGTCGGCAGCGCCTGGCGCGTGAGCACGATGCAGGACGGCTCCTTCGAATGCGACAGCGCGACGCGCCACACTTCGCTCACCTCGTTCGCATCGGCGGGGCGCAGCGTGCAGAGGCCCGGCACGCCGCGCAGGGAGGCCAACTGCTCGATCGGCTGGTGCGTCGGACCATCTTCGCCGACGCCGATCGAATCGTGCGTGAACACGTAGATCACCGGCACTTCCATGATCGCCGAGAGGCGGATCGGCGGCTTCATGTAGTCGCTGAAGATCAGGAACGTCGATCCATACGGACGCAATCCGGAGAGCGCCAGGCCATTGCAGACCGCGCCCATGCCGTGCTCGCGAATGCCGAAGTGCAGATTGCGTCCGCCGTAGCTGTCGTGCTCGAAGCTGCCCGCGCCCTCGAACTTGAGATTCGTCTTCGTCGATGGCGAGAGATCCGCCGCGCCGCCGATGAGCCAGGGAAGACGCGGCGCGATGGCGTTCAGCACCTTGCCCGACGAATCGCGCGTGGCGATGCCTTTTGCGTCGGGCTCGAAGGTCGGAATATCGGCGTCCCAGTTGTCGGGAAGCTTCGATCCGAGCATCAGCCACGCTTCTTTCGCGAGCTCGGGATTGGCCTTCTCGTAGGCGTCGAAACGCTGCTTCCACTCGGCATGCAGCTTCTTGCCGCGCGCGCCCATGCCGTCGGCGATGTGCTGCATCACACCATCGGGTACATAGAACTGCTTGTCCTCCGGCCAGCCGTAGAACTTCTTCGCGAGCTTCACCTCTTCCTCGCCGAGCGCCTCGCCGTGCGCGCTCGCCGTGTCCTGCTTGTTAGGCGCGCCCCAGCCGATGATGCTCTTCACGACGATCAGCGTCGGCTTGTCCGTGTGCGACTTCGCCTTGTTGATGGCATCTTCGAGCGCCTGCGCGTCGTTGGCGTCGTCGACGTGCAGCGTGTGCCAGTTGTAGCCGTGAAAGCGCGCTTCGACGTCGTCGCTATACGCGAGATCCGTATGGCCTTCGATGGTGATGCGGTTGCTGTCGTAGATCCAGATGAGGTTCGAAAGCCGCAGATGCCCCGCGAGCGACGCGGCTTCGTGCGACACGCCTTCCATCATGTCGCCGTCGCCGCACAGCGCGTAGACGCGGTAGTCGAAGATCGTGTCCTCGCCCTTGTTGAAGTGGGCTTCCTTCCAGCGCGCGGCCATCGCCATGCCGACGCTGTTGCCGAGACCCTGTCCGAGCGGGCCGGTCGTGGTTTCGACGCCGGTCGTCATGCGGTATTCCGGGTGACCCGGCGTCTTGCTGTCGAGCTGGCGGAAATGCTCGATGTCGTCGAGCGACACGGCGGGCTTGCCGGTCGGCTTGCCCTCATCGTCGACTTCCTTCACGCCCGCCAGATGCAGCAGTGAGTAAAGCAGCATCGACGCATGGCCGACCGACAGCACGAAGCGGTCGCGATTCGGCCAGAGCGGCGCGTCGGGGTCGTAACGAAGATGGTTCTGCCAGAGATGGAACGCGACGGGCGCGAGCGCCATCGGCGTGCCGGGGTGGCCGGAATTGGCCTTTTGCACGGCGTCCATCGAGAGGGTACGGATGGTGTCGATCGCGAGGCGATCGAGATCTTTGGCCTGAGGTGTTGCTTGAGACATGAGCGACGACTCCTTTGCGAAGAGCGCGCTGTGGCGAAAGGCGCCGCAGCGGGCAACCAGGACCATCGAGCAAGTGTAGTGCCTTGAAACCGGCACCGCACCGCGAATGTTGCGAGGGGTGCGCCGTGGGGGGGGGGGGGGGGGGGGGGGGGGGGGGGGGGGGGGGGGGGGGGGGGGGGGGGGGGGGGGGGGGGGGGGGGG